>JAGQVR010000526.1 GCA_020437875.1 Flavobacteriales bacterium | reverse complement strand
ATGAAGAGGATGTCGCCACCCGTCGGGGTCCAGGCCAGCCCGGTGACCACGCCCGCCACGTCGTTGCCCTGGTACTTGTCACGCGCATGGCTCGGGCCGTAGATCTTCACGAGGTCGGCCTCGGTGATGGTGATGCTGTGCTTCTGCTTCAGCGCGATCTGCTTGGCGCGGTAGCGCACGAGCTTGGCGATGCGCTTCTCGAGGGTCCGCACACCGCTCTCATCGGTGTACTGATCGATGATGGCCTCGAGCAGTCCCGGCGCGAGCTTCAGCTGCTTCGGCTTCACCCCGTTCTCGGCGAACTGCTTCGGCAGCAGGTGGCGCAGGGCGATCTCGATCTTCTCCTCCTGGGTGTAGCCGTTCACCTCGATGATCTCCATCCGATCGCGCAGCGCAGGATGGATCGTGCTGAGCGAGTTGGCCGTGGCGACGAACATCACGCGGCTCAGATCATAGTCGATGTCCACGAAGTTGTCGTGGAAAGTGCTGTTCTGCTCGGGATCCAGGACCTCCAGCAATGCGCTGGCCGGATCCCCATGGAAGTCCTTGCCCACCTTGTCGATCTCGTCCAGGATGAAGAGCGGATTGCTCTTGCCCGCCTTCTTCAAGCTCTGGATCAGGCGACCTGGCATGGCTCCGATGTAGGTGCGGCGGTGACCGCGGATCTCGCTCTCGTCGTGCAG
>JAGQVR010000525.1 GCA_020437875.1 Flavobacteriales bacterium | reverse complement strand
CAACAGCATCACCACTTTCGAGGTGGCCCTGAACACGCGCTTCGCCTACCAGGAGAAGTACGTGAGCGGGGAGTTCTCGCGGGTGTCCCTGGGCACCAGGTACCCGGTGCTGGAGATGCACCTGGGCTTCGGGATACCGGACGTCCTGAACAGCGACTACCGCTACCGCCGGCTGATCTTCCGCATCCACCAGCGGGTGCCCACGGGGGTGCTGGGCAACTTCCGGTACACGGCCACCACCGGCCGGATCTGGGGTACGCTGCCCTACCCGTTGCTCATCATCCATCCGGGCAACGAGACCTTCTACTACGACGACATGGCCTTCAACACGGCCAACTTCTTCGAGTTCATCAGCGACCAGTTCGCCAGCCTCTTCCTGGAGCAGCATTTCGACGGGTTCTTCTTCAACCGCATCCCGCTGTTCCGCCGGCTGAAGTGGCGCGAGGTGGTCGGGTTCAAGGCGGTGATGGGGTCCCTGGACCCGAAGAACCGCGAGGAGATGCTGCTGCTGCCGGGCATGTACGACCTTTACAACGGACCCTTTGCCGAGGCCGCCGTGGGCATCGAGAACATCCTGAAGATCCTGCGGGTGGACGCCCTCTGGCGCCTGACCTACCGCGACCACCCCAACGTGCCCCTCTGGACCATCCGGGCCAAGCTCTACTTCAACTTCTGATGCTGCGCGCCGAG
>JAGQVR010000524.1 GCA_020437875.1 Flavobacteriales bacterium | reverse complement strand
ACCTGCCTGCTCAGGTGGAGGAGCTGCTTCACCATGCTGCCACGGACGAGGGTCCGCCCCTGCTCACCAGCTGCGTGCTGCACTTCGGCCTGGTGTACCTGCGGCCCTTCACGGCCGGCAACGGCCGCATGGCGAGGCTCTGGCAGCGCCGGCTGCTCATGGACCACTGGCCGGTGTTCGGTTTTCTTCCGGTGGAAGCCTTCGTACACCGCACCGAACCCGCCTACCACGCCGCCCTGGAATACGCCGACCGCACGGGGGACTGCACCGGCTTCCTGACCTACATGCTTGAACGCATCGATGAGGCGCTGGCCGAACTGCTGGCCATGCCCGATCCCGTGCTGTCCTCGGCGGAACGTGTGGAGCGCTTCCTGCGCCAGGCTCCATCACGCGCTTTCCGCCGCAAGGACTACCTCACCTTCTTTCCTGGATTGAGCACCGCCACCGCCACCCGCGACCTGGCACAGGCCGTGCAGGCGGGGCTGCTGGAACGCAAGGGAGAGAAGCGCCGGGCGAGCTACCTGCGGACCTGAGCCCAGTTATCCACAGGCACCCGGCTCCCCGGCAGGCACGGCTACCTTTGTGGCTTGCCCATGCAGCATCTCGAAGGACTGAACGAGGCCCAGCGCGAGGCCGTCCTGCACACCACGGGGCCCAACCTGGTGATCGCCGGCGCCGGGTCGGGCAAGACC
>JAGQVR010000523.1 GCA_020437875.1 Flavobacteriales bacterium | reverse complement strand
GGACGCTGAACCTGTACCTGGACGTGGAGAACGTCTACGCCAACGAGACCCCGGGCGCCCCCTTCCTGGACGTGGTGCGCGACGAGGCCGGGCAGCCCGTGGTGGATCCCAACGACCCATCACGCTACCTCACCCGGCTGGTGCCGAACAACAGCACCACCGTGCTGCCCAGCGTAGGGGTGATGGTCGAGTTCTGAGCACGAAAAAGCCCCGCGTTGGCGGGGCTTTCGTGGTCGCCTTCGTCCTCCTGGGGTCGGACTTCGGCGGACCGATGTGGGACATACTGGATTCGAACCAGTGACCGCATGCGCTCTGAACCAACTGAGCTAATGTCCCGAAAGGGCTGCGAAAGTATGAAAGAACGTCCGATCCGGGGATCGGTCGGTCCGTCGTTGCTTGGACTTCGGCGGACCGGGGTGGAGGCAGCCGGATTCGAACCAGCGACCCTCTGCTTGTAAGGCAGATGCTCTGAACCAACTGAGCTATGCCTCCAGGATCAGCGGTCCAGCGACCCTCCCGCCTGTGGCGGGATGCTCTGGACCAACTGAGCCATGCTTCCAGGATGTTCCGAAGAACGGGCGGCAAAGATAGGCCGTGTCGGGCTTAGAGCACCTCGGCCACCACGAACACGCTGCCGGTGACCAACACCAGGTCGTTCAGGCGGGCGTGGCTTCGGGCCGCTTGGTAGGCCTC
>JAGQVR010000522.1 GCA_020437875.1 Flavobacteriales bacterium | reverse complement strand
GGATCTTCGCTTCGGCATCGGCCTTCTTCTTCCGTTCGTTCTCCAACACCTGCGGCGGCGCACCGCTGACGAAGCGTTCATTACCCAGCTTCTTCTCCACACTGGCCAGGAAGCCACGCAGATAGGTCAGCTCCTCCTCGGCCTTCTTCGCTTCAGCAGCGGGATCCACGTTCGTCCCAAGGTCAACGGCGTATTCGGTCACACCCACCAGGAAGGTGATCGCACCCTCACCGGCCTTGTCAACGATCGCGAGGGAACGCACATTGGCGAGCTTGCGCACGAGGTCCGCGACCGCCTGCCGCATCGGGACCGCACCCTTCGCTTGAACGTCCAGTGCCTCCTTCGGCGATAGTCCGCGTTCATTGCGCACATTGCGCACGGCGGTCACCAGATCGAAGGCATGCTGCATCTCCGCATCGAGGGTCGCATCACCGACACCGCACTCCGGCCAGCTGGCCACGATCAGGTCATCCTTCCTTTCGCGCAGCAGGTGCCACACCTCTTCGCTCAGGAAGGGCATGAAGGGATGCAACAACTTCAGCACACCCTCGAAGAGACCGAGCGTGGCCTCGTAGGTCGTATGGTCGATCGGCTCTCCCACACCGTTGACGAACGCAGGCTTGATGCTTTCGAGGTACCAGCTGCATAGGTCATCCCAGATCAACTTGTAGGTGGCCATCAACGCCTCGCTGATCCGGAACTGCGCGAACAAGGCA
>JAGQVR010000521.1 GCA_020437875.1 Flavobacteriales bacterium | reverse complement strand
TCACCGCGCCATAGATGGATCATCTCGTCCTGATCACCGAGCCGCTCGAAACCGCTGTGTTCCGTACGTACGCGGCGCCAGAGCTCATCATCCCCGCCGACGAAGAGCAGCGTATGAACCTTGGAGGTATCGAGCCCGGACCGGTTCCACCAGCGACGGTCGGGTCCAACGTACAAGGTGGACGGCATATCCGGGCGAAGGACAGGGCCTCCGTAACAGAGGGCGATGTGATCATGGCCTCCCGGACCATCAAAGGCGATGACCATGTCGACCTCCTCCTGCAGCGCGATCTCGGCCACTCGGTCCATCCGTTCTTCGAAGGTCGAGTACGCGTATTCGGTGACGGGGGCTTGAGCCATCGATGCCAATTCCCTTGCGACCGTGGCCGGGGTGGATATCCCTTTATAGAAGAGGCTCAGGGCCCCGATGACGCACCAAGTGATCGGCAAGGCCGCTGCCATCCGCGCGGGGAGCTTTATCGCCGCCAACGACCAGGCCAGCAGCAATGGCACTGCCAGGAACATGCGACTGTATGGGAAGAACACGTTGTCCGTGCCGTCGTGCACCTTGGGGAAGGCAAGGGAGACGATGCAGAAGGCGATCCCACTGGTGATGGCCAATGCCGTTCGCGGTGATCGTTGTACGAGCAGGATGATCATCACCGTGACCAGCAGATAGGGTGCTACGGCAGGTATCGCCATCGGTGCCAGCCACGCGAAGTGCCTGTCCAGTTGGCCAAGACCCTCGGGTATCAAGGCC
>JAGQVR010000520.1 GCA_020437875.1 Flavobacteriales bacterium | reverse complement strand
ATGGTGAACTCAGAAAAGAGGTCAACCAATTGGGCGGATACAACTGTTGCGCTTGGTCCACCGGAGCTATGGAACTGGAAAGCCGTGGAAAGGCATGCCCAACGCATTATTCGTGTTCTTCGTCAGACTAGTTAGTCCATGACCCGCGCCGAGAAAGCTGCTTTCATCTCTTCCAAGCTCGCCGAGCTCTACCCCCGCACGACCATCCCACTGGACCATGAAGACCCTTACACACTCCTGGTCGCCGTTGTGCTCAGCGCGCAATGCACCGACAAGAAGGTGAACGAGATCACGCCACTGCTCTTCAGCAAGGCACGTACCCCGCGAGAGATGGTGAAGCTGAGCGTTGAGGAGATCCAGGACATCATCCGGCCCTGCGGCCTCTCGCCGATGAAAAGCAAGGGCATCCGTGGCCTCTCCAAGATCCTCCTGGAGGAACACGGCGGCCAGGTGCCGGAGAGCTTCGCGGCGCTGGAAGCGTTGCCAGCCGTTGGACACAAGACGGCGAGCGTGGTGATGAGCCAGGCCTTCGGGGTGCCTGCCTTTCCCGTGGACACCCATATACACCGCCTGGCCTGGCGCTGGACCCTGAGCACGGGCAAGAGCGTGGAGCACACGGAGGCCGACCTGAAGCGGCTCTTTCCGGAGGACAGCTGGAACGACCTGCACCTGCGCATCATCTATTTCGGACGGGAGTATTGCCCGGCGAAGGGCCACGACCCGTGGAAATGTCCGATCTGTTCCGTGGTGGGGCGGAAGGAGCTGTTC
>JAGQVR010000519.1 GCA_020437875.1 Flavobacteriales bacterium | reverse complement strand
GCCGTGCTCGTTGGGACAATAGTGCTGCGCCTCGCCCTCCAACCGGACCAGGGGCGTGCCGCATTCGGGACAGGCCTCGGGGTAGCGGACACGAACGGCGCTCTCGGGCCGCTGATCCAGGTCCACGCCCACCACCTGGGGAATGATCTCGCCGGCCTTCTCCACGCGCACCATGTCTCCCACGTGCAGGTCCAGGCGTTCCAGCTGGTCCGCGTTGAACAGGGTCGCGCGCTTCACCGTGGTACCGCTCAGTTGCACGGGTTCCAGTTCGGCCACGGGCGTCACGGCCCCGGTGCGGCCCACCTGGAAGGTGACGGCATGCAGCCGGGTGAGCGCCTGCTCCGCCTGGAACTTGTAGGCGATGGCCCAGCGCGGGCTCTTGGCCGTGTTGCCCAGCTCCTCCTGCACGTCCAGGTCGTCCACCTTGATCACCACGCCGTCCGTCTCCATCGGCAGGGCATGGCGGTGGCGGTCCCAATGATCGATGAAGGCCATGATGCCTTCGAGGTCATCGACCCGTTCAATGAAGCGCTTGGATGCCGGCGGGACCTTGAAGCCCCAGGTACCTGCGAGTTCCACCAGCTCGAACTGGCTGCGCACGGGGAGCGTGTCGGCCTGCACGCCATACACGTAGTTGTCCAGTCCGCGTTTTGCCACCAGCTTCGGGTCCTGCAGTTTCAGGGTGCCGGCCGTCGTGTTGCGCGGATTGGCATAGGGCTCCTCGCCCGCCTCCACCCGCCCTGCGTTCAACGCCTCGAAGCGCTCGCGGGTCA
>JAGQVR010000050.1 GCA_020437875.1 Flavobacteriales bacterium | reverse complement strand
GGTCCACTTCGGCCACGCTGTTGTCCTCCGGCCGCTTCGGTGTCTTTCCGGGCCGCAGATCGCCCTTCTTCTTCCGACGCCTTTCATCCAAGGCATCGTTGGCCGCCACCATGCCGGCCTGATGGTCGCTCACACGATACGCCTGCTGAAGCCGGCCCTTGTCGTGCAGAACCAGCTCCCGCGCAGCACGTTCCAGCACGAAGCCATCATCCGTGCGGATGCGTACCCGTCCCGGCGTGAGGATATCGAGCACCACACCGCCGCCCACCTCGTCCACGAAGGCGACGCGGTCCCCCTTGTTCAAGCGCGGTGCGGACATACCGCAAAAATAGGTGGCCGCCCATGGCCGCACTATGTTCGTGGCCATGGAGGAACGTGGACCCTGGCGGACGATCAGCGTGGAGGAACGGTACAGCACGCCGTGGATCGCGGTGAGCCACCATGAGGTCCTCGACCCCAGTGGGAAGCCCGGCATATACGGGGTCATCCATTTCAAGAACCTGGCCGTGGGGATCGTGCCACTGGATGCCGACCTCAACACCTGGATCGTGGGTCAGTACCGATACCCGCTCGGGCTATACAGCTGGGAGATCCCGGAAGGTGGCGGTCGTCGCGACCTTCCACCGATCGAGAGCGCGCGGCGGGAGCTTCGCGAGGAGGTCGGCATCGAGGCGGCACGGTGGACCGAGATCCTGCACATGGACCTGAGCAATTCGGCGAGCGACGAGGAGGCCATCCTCTTCGTGGCCCAGGATCTCACCTTCTTTGAACCAAAGCCGGACCACAACGAGGAACTGGCCATGCGCAAGCTGCCCTTCGAAGAGCTCTACCAGATGGTCCGGGACGGGGAGATCCGGGACAGCCTCACCGTGGCCGCGGTGATGAAGGTGAAGTTGATGCTGCTCGATGGCAGCTTGAAGGATTAGAACACGATACCGTGGAAGAGCACACGGCCAGTGGACCGTACTTCCATGCCGGGTAGTGGGACCTTGATACCGTTCAACACGAAGAGCATCGTGCGCACGAAGCCCGACCCGGAACGGATGCGTGTAAGGTCGATGTCAGGGGCCAGGTAGTACTGGCGGAAGCGGCCATCGCCGGGCGTCTCGAAAGCGGTCACCATCTGCTCCCCTCCATATCCGAAGGCGAGGTTGAGCCACGGCGGGAGCCTCGTCCCAGGCTGGAACCGGCCCATGTTCGCACTGAGCCAGATGGTCTGGCCGTTGTAGTCCTTCAGGATCCGCTCGCCAAGGCTTTCTCCGAGCAGATCCGGACGATCGGCCGCGAATGGGGTGAGGTGTGCCGATAGCTTCAGTGTGATGCGCTGTTCACCCCAACCGGCCTGCTGGCCCATGAAGAGGCCTGCACCGGCCACGTTGGCAGCCATATCGCTCCAGGAGAAACCCCAGCCGGTCGAGGTGCCATCGAGTACTTCCACCCCGGTCAGGAACACGAGTCCGAGACTTCCACCTACCAGGATGGCCTCTTTGGAGGAGGTCCCACAACGGCTCCAGGCCGCGTGGCCCCAGTTGCCCAAGGTGTAGGCGCTGAAGAGGTGACCCGCCTTATCCATTTGCAGCCACTCCTTGGAATCATCGAACGAATGGAACGCTGACCGGTCATACTGCGTATACCATGCCCCATTGAGAAGGGCGATACCAGCCACCATGGAACCACCTGAAAGCAAAGCTGTTGTGAGACGACAAGAGGCCACCTTATCAGGGGGACGAACGTCTATGGTCCTGACGGCCGGTTCCTCCGAAGCACCCGGGGGTATCTGTCCAGCCACTTGGCCAATGTCCATCGTCAGCAACCAGAGCACAGAGAACCAAGCACTTGCGCCGAGCTGGACCATATGGACCAAAGGTAGCCTCCACGGGCTTGGTCGTACCTTTGTCGGCTTGTTCAAACACCTCTACGGATAGCTATCCCCAAGGCCGAACCACCTCTTTTGAAGCACCTCATCACAGCCCTCCTTGGCCTTTTCGGTAGCTCCATCATGTTGGGTGCGTCCGATACGACCGCTGGTATCAAACCGGAGGGGTTGCTCTTGCGTGATGGTACGGCCCGCTTCGTGGCATGGTCCCCACTCTCCGATCTAACGGCCACCATCCTTCCCGGCGACCTGATCCTTCGAGGCCCTATAGCAGCACCTGTCTGGGAGACACGGCTGACCATGCTTGGATCCGGTCGACAAGGCGTTCTTTCCACACCTTGGACCACGGCAGAGCCGTGTGCCACCGACTCCACGATCACCTGGACCGGAACCGGTGCAGATATCGAGTACCACCTCCTTCCCGAAGGACTCCGCCAGGACTTCCGCATCCATTATCGACAGCCGGGCAGCGGCCCATTGGAGGTTTCGCTCGTTCTCGGCACCGACCTATGCCCGGTGATCCATGACACGGACATCGACTTTCTTGACCAAGAAGGTGGTTTCGTGCATGCGTATCGCGGACTGAAGGTCTGGGACGCTTGTGGCAGGTCACTGAACGCGTGGTTCGAATGGAACGAAGGGACCCGGATGCTGCGGATCAACGTCGAAGATGGGGAGGCCACCTACCCCATTACGGTGGACCCTGTAAGTACCACGGTGAACAGAGCCCTTGGTTTCCTCGGCGTGAACAAGTTCGGCCGTTGTGTTTCCTCGGCAGGCGACCTGAACGGTGATGGTTATTCGGATGTGGTGGTCGGTGCTCCTGCCGACAACTCGGGTGGCACGACCTTACCTGGAGCAGCGTACGTGTATTACGGCAGCAGCACTGGGATCGCTGCCGCGCCGGATGTCACCTTGACCTCCGGCCTCGCTGGCGTCGCGGACAATTTCGGCCTCGGGGTCGACGGCGCAGGTGATGTGAACGGCGACGGCTACGACGACCTGATCGTTGGTGCATCGACCTGGAATGACAATGTGGGCACCCCAACGGAGGGTGGCGTGTTCGTCTACCACGGTTCTGCGACCGGCATATCCGCCACACCGGACTACATCCTGCAGAACAACACGAACAGTAGTTACATGGGCTCCAGCGTTGCGGGCCTGGGTGATATCAATGGAGATGGATTCAGCGATATCGCTGCCGGAGGCTGGCTCGCCGCCTATCCAAGCACGAGTGAAGGTGCGGTTTGGGTGTTCCTCGGTTCAGCCACTGGGCTCAACACCGCCTTCCGCCATCGCCTGGAACAGAATTTCGGTTCCGCGCAGTTCGGCTTTGCTGTCGCCGGTGCCGGTGATGTGAACGGCGATGGCTACAATGACATGGTGGTCGGCGCTCACAAGATCCGCATTCCAGTAGGGGCCCCATCGGTCACCGGGGGGATCTACGTTTACCGCGGCTCGGCGAATGCGTTCGGCGCCGGCCTCAACCCGGGTGCCTCCCAGGCTTTCGCGACCACGGCCTACTCAACGCGGAATGGGTGGTCCGTTTCCTCGGCGGGTGATGTGAACGGGGATGGGTACAGCGATGTGATCATCGGTGACTGGCAGGACAACATCGGTTCGGAGACCTACGAGGGGGTGGCCATGGTCTTCCATGGCTCGGCGACCGGACTGAGCACCGTGCCCGCTACCATCGTGGAAGGTGGCACTGCCAACCTGTACATGGGTATGAGCGTGGGCACGGCCGGTGACGTGAACGGCGATGGCTACGCCGATGTATTGATCGGCTGCAGTCTATGGGCGAACGGCCAGAGCAACGAAGGTGCGGCGTTCCTCCACCTCGGATCACCGACCGGCATCAGCAGTTCGGCCTTCATTCGATATGAACCGAACGTGGCCAACTCGAACATGGGCGAATGGGTCGGTACGGCCGGCGATGTGAACGGTGATGGGTATAGCGACATGATAATCGGAGCACCTGGCGCGGCCGGTGGCAGGGCCTACATCTATCATGGTGGCACATACAACGTGAGCACCACCCCCACATTGACGCGTGCTTCCGGTGCGGCGAACGCCCAACTGGGCCGTTCCGTGGCCAATGCCGGCGATGTGAACGGCGACGGTTATTCCGACCTGATCGTGGGTGCCCCGAACGCAGCGAACGGACAGGCCGGCGAAGGACTTGCCTACATCCATTACGGCAGCATCACCGGGCCCTCGGCAGGCCCCTCCCTCATCCTCGAAGCGAACATCGCCGGCGCCGCTTTCGGCCAGAGCGTGGCCAGTGCAGGTGATGTGAATGGCGATGGCTATGCCGATGTGGTGATCGGTGCCCCGCAGGCCAATGGCGTGGGCAATGCCTACATCTACCATGGCAGTGCCGCTGGCCTTTCCACGGTCCCGGCATTGACCCTTTCAGGAACCTCGGGCTCACAGTTCGGCTACTCGGTCTTCAAGGCCGGCGACAATAACGCGGATGGGTACTCCGATGTGCTCGTCGGTGCGCCCGGTAATGACCAGGTCTTCGTGTATCAGGGTTCTGCCACAGGCCTTGTCGCCACACCGGTGATCTACAACGCACCTTTCCCGGGCAGCCGGTTCGGAGCTGCGGTCGGTACGGCGGGAGACGTGAACGGGGATGGGTTCTCAGATGCCATCATCGGTGCACCGGACCTGTCCAATGGACAAGCTTTGGAAGGCGCGTTCTATGTCTACCTCGGTGCGCTGTTGAACCTGCCCACGAACCCACTGACATCGGCCGAGAGCAATTCAGCGGGCAGGCGCCTGGGGACCTCCGTGGCCGGTATCGGTGATGTGAACGGTGATGGCTACTTCGACGTGGCCGCTGGTGGACCAGGCTTTACCAGTCCCGAGGCGAATGAAGGATACGTGCAGATCTACTACGGTGCAGTGACCGGGTTCCTTGGGAGCGGTATCATCCAGAGCAATTCGGCCGGTGCGCTCATGGGAACCAGTGTTGCCGAGGCCGGGGACGTGAACGGCGATGGTTATGCGGATATGATCGTTGGAGCCCCGGGCCAATCCAACGGAGAAGCCGGGGAAGGGCTGGCCTATGTCTACCTGGGCGGGCTCACCGGTATCAGCGCCGCCAATTTCCAGGCGTTGGAGATGAACAGCGCTGGAGAAGCCTTCGGCACCGCCGTCGCAGGTGGTGGGGATCACGATGGCGATGGCTACAGCGATGTGATCGTCGGCTCACCGAACGCCTCGCCCACCCTGGCGAACGAGGGCATGTTCCGGACCTATCGCGGCAACAATGGCCTCGCCTACAACAGGCTCACACGCCAGTACATGGTGGACCTCACTTTTCCGCTGGCGACGAACAGCCAGGACCCCGACGACCATTACTATTTCGGCATCGGGCATCGCGCACGCAGCCACATCCAGCGGACACCGGCCCGCCTGCAATGGGAGGTCGTGCATGAGGGTCAACCATACAGCGGCAACCCGATCACCAACAGCGTATCCGCGACCGGCTTCAGCGCAGCATACACGGACCTCGGCCTCGCAGGTGTGCAGATCAAGGAAGTGGTCCCGAAGATCCCGGGCTTCTACCGGAACAAATGGCGTGTACGGGTGGAATACCCGAGGCACAAGTCCATCGATGGACAGCGCTTCAGTCGTTGGTTCTATGGGTACGCCTCCGCCGTCGGTGATATCGGTGTCCTGCCCATCGAGTTGGTGAACATAGAGGGAACGCCTTTGTCAGAGGGCAACCTCATCGATTGGGCCACCGCATCTGAACAGAACAGCAGCCACTTCATCGTGGAACGCGGAACCGACGGGACCGACTTCACACCGGTGGGCAGCGTGGAGGCCAGTGGTAACAGCATGGCCACCCGGACCTACGAGTTCCTGGACCATGATCCACCGGCCGGACTCGCCTACTACCGACTGCGTATGGTGGATCTGGACATGACGGAGGAGTTATCGCCCATGGTGGCTGTGCAACGCAACGATCGCGAGGCCTTCATCTATCCCGTGCCGGTCGATGATGCCCTGTTCTGGAGCCCGCTGGACCGGCCGGTCAACCGCGTGGCCGTGCTCGATGCCTTGGGGCGCGTGGCCATGGAGGCGGCCACCACCGGGGACAGGCTCATCGGCCGACCCTTGCAACAACTCGCCACGGGCACCTATACCGTCCTGCTCTATGACGAGCTAGGGGTGATGATGGCCCGCTCCCGCTTCATCAAGCGTTAAGCGCCGATGGTCGCGCGCGTAGCGGTCAGGATCCTCCGGGCGTTCTCGAGGGTGTCGGACTCCGCATAGCAGCGCAGCACCGGCTCCGTACCACTTGCACGGATCATCATCCACTGGTCCTTGTCCATGTGGAACTTGAAGCCGTCGATCGTCTCCACACTGTTCACCGTGTAGTCGCCGAAGCGCTTGTACACACCGTTGGTGCAGTTCCTCAGCACCTCCTGCTTCAACGCCTCACTGATGTGCAGGTCATTGCGCTCGTACTTGAACGGTCCGACGATGGCGTACACCTCCTCGATGAGGTCGTCCAGGCTCTTGCCGCTCTTCGCCATGAACTCCCAGATGGTGAGGCCCATCCAGATGCCGTCGCGCTCGGGGATGTGGCCCTTGATGGCGATGCCACCGCTCTCCTCCCCGCCCAGCAGCACATCCTCGTTGATCATGATACCACAGATCCACTTGAAGCCGATCTTGGTGACCTGGTAGTCGAGGCCGTAGTGGGCGCAGAGCTTCTTCACCTTCGGCGTGGTGCTCACGGCCACCACCACCTTGCCGGTGAACTTCTTGTACTTCACCAGGTAGTGGATGAGCAGCAGGATGATGTGGTGTGAATCGATGAACTCACCCTTGCCATTGTACAGGCCGATGCGGTCCGCATCACCGTCGGTGGCCAGGCCGCAGTCGATCCCACCCTTCTTGATCAGCTGGCTGAACTCCTGCAGGTTCTTGTCGATCGGCTCCGGCGCCTGCCCCATGAACGAGGGGTTGTAGTCGCAATGCAGCATCGTGGCCTTCGGCAGGATCCGCTTGATCACGTTCTGGCCCGCACCGTACATGGCGTCATAACCCCAACGAAGTCCGCTCTCACGGATCGCCTTCATGTCGAAGTTGGCTTCCACATGGTCCACGTACATCGTTTCCAGATCGATGTCCTTGATCAGGCCATCGGCCTTCGCCTTCTTCAGGTCGATGCTGGCCAGGTCCAGTCCGTGCTGATCGGGAATGATGTCCTCCACCTCCTGCACGTGCTCGGGGATCAGTGGACCGCCGTAGATGCCTTTCAGCTTGTAACCGTTGTAGCTCGGCGGGTTATGGCTGATGGTGAGGATCACGCCCATCGCGCTCCGCGTGTTGAAGGCACCGAGGCTCACCATCGGCGTGCTCACGAAGCCCTTCGCAAGGTGCACGGTGATGCCGTTGCTCACGAACACCTTCGTAGCCGTCTCCGCGAACAGCTCACCGGCAAAACGGCAATCATGACCCACCACGATGCTCGGCGAGTCCGGGAAGTTCTTCTTCACCCATCGTGCTACGGCCACGCTAACGCGCGCCACGTTATCCACCGTGAAATCATCCGCGATGATCGCGCGCCATCCGTCGGTCCCGAACTTGATCTTGGTCATATCTGGAAAATGAGGTGGCGAATTTAGGACCTGCTCGTTCAGGGGTCCATTGCCAGCGGTCGTGATGTCAACAACTACCGGTAGATCCCCCGTGCGTTCAATGCCCGTTGGTACTTCCGGGCGTTCACGAGGTGTTGCTCGTACGTGCGGCTGAAGTCCGAATAGCCGCTCAGGTCGGCGCGGGCGCAGAAGTAGAGGAAGGCATGCTTCTCGGCGTCAAGGACGGCATCTATCATGCTGGTCTCGGGCATGTTGATCGGGCCCGGTGGCAACCCGTTGTTCAGGTATGTGTTGTAGGGTGATGCCACCTCCTTGTCGGCATTGAGCACGCGGCTGATGCTGTCCAGGCCCAGTGCGAACTTCAAGGTGGGATCCGCTTGAAGGGGCATCCCGATCCTCAGCCGATTAAGGTAGACCCCGGCGATCCGCGGGGCATCCGAACGCTTCACCGTTTCCGCCTGGACGATGGAGGCCAACGTCGCCACCTCGACCGGTGACAACTTGATCGCCTCCGCCTTGGCCTTGCGCTCCGCCGTCCAGAAGGCATCGTGCTCCTTCCCCATCCGGCCGATGAACTGCTCAGGTGTGGTGGTCCACCAGAGCTCGTAGGTGTTCGGCACGAAGGCGGCGATGAACGTCTCCGGTGAATGACCGGCCTCGTGCTGCGTCGCGCCGTCCGTCAACGCCTGAAGGAAGGCGGCGGAATCCGGCTCCAGCACCCGGCCAAGCTTGCCCGCCAGTTCCGGAAGGCGGCGGATGCCGTTGAAGGTGACGCGCACCGGTTCCTGCTCGCCGGACCGCAACATGTTCACGAGCGCGTTCATGCTCATACCGTTCGGGATGCGGTAGCGGCCGGGCTTCACCTTGGTCGTGTACTTCTTGCGCTCACAGAGCCAACGGAAAGCGGCTTCATCCTGTATCGCACCGATGGACTTCAAGCTGTCCATGACCTGCTCCAGATCGGCTCCGCGCGGGATCAGCAACACCTCGCTGTCCGAGGCGAAGTGCGCGGTCGGACCGGTCAGCTTGGACCAGGCCCAGTAGGCGCCGGCACCGACCAGTAGGAGCACGATCAGGGAGACCCCACCCGCTATGCGTCCGCGCCTCGCCATCCGTCAGATCGTGATGGTGCCGGTGAAGACCTCCGCCACCGGACCGATCAAGCACAATTGGCTCGCACCATCTCCGTTCAGTAGCGCCTCCACGGAAAGTGTGCCGCCCGGTGTCCGCACCGCTACCGGTGCCTGGGCCTGCCCGCGCACCAAGGCGCTCAAGGCAGCGGCCACAACGCCCGTACCGCAGCTCATGGTCTCCGCCTCCACCCCACGTTCGTACGTACGCATCTCCACCACACCGTTCCGGGCACGAAGGAAGTTGACGTTCGTACCACCAGGCGCATGGGCCGGGGCATTCCGCCGGCGCGGACCATCTTTCATGATGGCCACCGACCCAGGATCATCCACCCAGACCAGCTCATGCGGCGATCCGTTCTGCACGAAATCCACCTCTGATCCATCCGAGCCACGAATGATCTCGGCGACATCCCGCAGGGTGATCGCTACGAGTTCCTTCCGCCATTCGCCCTGATGCACGCCATCGATCGCAGTGAATGCGGCGGACGAAGCTGCATCGTTCAAACCGCTCCAGAACGCGAAGGCACATCGGCTGCCATTCCCACAGAAACTGCGGCTCGCATCGGGGTTGAAGAACTCCATATGGAACCGCGTTCCATCCTGTCTTGGAGCTTGTATCAGGATCAATCCGTCGCTCCCGACGCCGAAATGCCGATCGCATAGACGGCGCACGATCTCGTCGGACACCGGGAAGGAGCCATCCCGATCATCGATAAGGATGAAGTCGTTCCCGGTGCCGTGCCACTTGGAGAAGCGCAGTTCCATCGTTCGACAAATATCGGTGGTCATTGACGCTCCCGGGCATACATCCACTTGGGACTCCTGATCAGCTTCTTCACCTCGTCCCTATTCCATCGACCAACGGTCGATACGAGCCGTGAGGAATGGACCGCGTGGCCACACCACTTCACCCCATTCCCTCCTTCTACTCCCGATCAACATTTCTTAACGCGACAACGCGACACGACAGCCCTGACAAAGCGTTCAACCATGGACAGCGGTACGAACTTTGACAGCGGTAACCGAATCCAATCGACACCATGAAACGAGCTATCGGATACTTCGCCATGGGCCTCGCAGGTGCAGTGCTCGCACTGGCGGGACATCAAGCCCTTACCAAGGACAAGGTAGAACTGGGCCGGACGGACAGCGCTCCGCCCCCCGTGCGTTTCGTTAACCTACCGACCCCGAATGGTGGCTCCACCTCGGCCCTGGACTTCACTTATGCCGCGGAGAACACCGTGAACGCCGTGGTGCACGTGACCACGGAGACCGCTGTGAACGTGCGCGACCCCTTCGCCGACTTCTTCTGGGGCTACCGGGCGCCGCAGCAACAGCAACTGCGCCAGGGCGCCGGAAGTGGCGTCATCATCAGCAGCGATGGCTACATCGTGACGAACAACCACGTGATCGATGGGGCCGACAAGATCCAGGTGCACTTGAACGACCGGCGCATGCTGGAGGGGAAGGTGGTGGGCCGCGACCCGGGCACCGATCTGGCCCTGCTGAAGGTGGACGCCAAGGACCTGGCCACCGTGCCCTATGGCAATAGCGATGAGGTGCGCGTTGGGGAATGGGTGCTCGCCGTGGGCAACCCGATGAATCTGACCAGCACGGTCACCGCGGGGATCGTCAGTGCCAAGGCCAGGAACATCAACCTGCTCCAGTACGACGCAGCGCGTGACATCATCCCACTCGAGTCGTTCATCCAGACCGATGCGGCCGTGAACCCCGGTAACAGTGGTGGTGCCCTCGTGGATGCGAACGGACAACTCGTGGGGATCAACAGCGCGATCGCCAGCACCACCGGAGCCTATTCCGGTTACAGCTTCGCGATACCGTCCAACATCGTCCGGAAAGTGGCGAACGACCTGCTCGAGTTCGGAAGCGTGCAGCGGGCGTACATCGGTGTAAGCATCCGGGACATGGACCAGAAGCTGGCCGACGAGGTTGGGCTCGACCGCATCAAGGGGGTCTATGTGAACGGGATCACCGACGGAGGTGCCGCCCAAAAGGCGGGCATGCAGGCTGGGGACGTGATCGTGAAGGTGGGCAGTATAGAGGTGAACAACGTGCCTCAGCTGCAGGAGCAGGTCGGTAAGTTCCGGCCGGGCAACAACGTGCCCGTCACGGTGCTGCGTAAAGGCCAGGAACAGGTGTTCGACATGACCTTGCGTGGCAAGGAGGGCACCACGGTGGCATCCGTGAACACCCGGAGCGTGGGATCCACCACCCTGGGCGCCGAATTCTCCTCGGTCTCCGCTGCAGAACTGAAGTCCCTCGGGCTGGGGAACGGGGTCAAGGTGAAGGCCATCAACGGAGGCAAGTTCCGGAGCAGTGGGATCAAGGAGGGCTTCATCATAACACGGATCGACCAGCAGGACGTCAAGGACCCGTCCCAGCTGACGGATCTGCTCGAGAACAAGCGTGGCGGCGTGCTGGTGGAGGGTGTATACCCGAACGGAACCCGCGCCTACTATGGCCTGGGCCTCTGACCATTCCGTTGAAGCACATCCGCGGATCGACCCCTCACCCGTTCACGGGCTTGTCCCGTACGGGTGGGGGGTCGTACCTTCGCAGCCCGACCGGGTAAGTGACCTTGCCTTGAAGGGACCGTCAACTACTCGGACTCACCTAATAAGACTCTTCGCGCATGGCATCCAGGATGCGTCAGCTCAAGATCACCAAGTCGATCACCAACCGGGAAAGCCAGTCGCTGGACAAGTACCTGCAGGAGATCGGCAAAGAAGGCCTGATCACCGCCGATATGGAGGTGGAGCTGGCCCGACGCATCAAGGAAGGTGATGGACTGGCGCTGGAGAAACTGGTGAAGGCCAACCTGCGCTTCGTGGTCTCCGTGGCCAAGCAGTACCAGAACCAGGGCCTGAGCCTCCCCGACCTGATCAACGAGGGTAACCTCGGCCTGATCAAGGCGGCGCAGCGCTTCGACGAGACCCGTGGCTTCAAGTTCATCTCCTACGCCGTGTGGTGGATCCGCCAGAGCATCCTCCAGGCGTTGGCCGAACAGAGCCGTATCGTGCGCCTCCCCTTGAACCAGGTGGGCAGCCTCAACAAGATCAACAAGGCCTTCGCCAAACTGGAGCAGGAGTACGAGCGTCCACCCAGCGCTGATGAACTCGCCACCTTCCTTGACCTGCCCGCTGAGAAGGTGAGCGACACCATGAAGGTGAGCGGCCGCCACATCAGCATGGACGCCCCCTTCGTGGAAGGTGAGAGCAACAGCCTGCTGGACGTGCTTCCCAACAACGACAGCGCCCCGGCGGACCGCCTGCTGCTGAACGAATCACTGGCCAAGGAGATCGAACGTGCGTTGAGCACGCTCACCGAGCGCGAACGCGATGTGGTGAAGCTCTTCTTCGGTATCGGCATCAACCACGGGCTCACCCTCGAGGAGATCGGCGCCAAATTCGATCTGACCCGTGAGCGCGTGCGCCAGATCAAGGAGAAGGCCATCCGACGACTGCGACATACGAGCCGAAGCAAATTGCTGAAAGCCTACTTGGGCTGATCGAACAGGGGGCTTCACGGCCCCCTTTTGTTTTTCCTGAAACCTCAATCCCCCACTCAAACCCGCTAATGGAGACCGTCGCTGCAACCGGATACGAAGCCGGACTGAAGGAACATGTGGATCGTGAACGTGCCGCCGTGGACCTGATCAACTCGGTGGGCCAGTTGATGTACGGCAAAGGCGTTGAACTCGTGTTCTTCCGCAACCACCTGCTGGACATCAGCATCTCCGAAGTGATCAAGCTGTTCAAGTATGCCGAACAGGTGGTGAAGAAGCCCATCGACGTGCATACCACCGCTGATGTGGCCCGCGCCCTGCTCGAACTCGACCTCGCTCCCAGCAAGATCGACATCGGCAAGCTCACACACGAGTACATGACCTCCGGGAAGAGATCGATCACGGATTTCCTCACGGACCATCTGAGCGGCTTCATCGGACAGGACAAGCACACTTTCAAGCCCCAGGACGTGGTTTTGTACGGCTTCGGGCGCATCGGTCGTATCGCCGCGCGTGAACTGGTGAAACAGGCCGGAAAGGGCCAGCAGCTTCGCCTTCGCGCCATCGTGACGCGCACCCTGACGGATGCCGAGATCGTGAAGCGTGCGGCTCTCCTGCGGAACGATAGTGTGCACGGTTCCTTCAAGGGTACGGTGATCGAGGACGTCCCGAACAAGCAGATCATCATCAACGGCCAGCAGGTGCAGTTGATCGCCGCTTCCAATCCGGAGGACATCGACTACACGCAATACGGCATCCAGAACGCCCTGGTGATCGACAATACCGGTGCCTTCACCAAGCGTGCCGACCTGGAACGGCACCTGAAGAGCAAGGGTGTCGCCAAGGTGCTGCTGACCGCGCCCGGTAAGGAGGTCCCGAACATCGTGTACGGGATCAACCACAAGGAGGTCGACATCGAGCATGAGAAGGTGTTCAGCGCCGCCAGCTGCACCACCAACGCCATCTGCCCGGTGCTGAAGGTCGTGGAGGACAACCTGGGCATCGAGAAGGGCCATATCGAAACGGTCCATGCCTACACCAATGACCAGAACCTCCTGGACAACTACCACAAGGGACCGCGTCGTGGCCGGAGCGCCGCGATCAACATGGTGATCACCTCCACCGGGGCCGGAACCGCGGTCTCCAAGGCGATCCCGAGCCTGAAGGACAAGTTGACAGCCAATGCCGTGCGTGTGCCGACGCCGAACGGCTCGCTCGCCATCATGAACCTCACCCTGAAGAAACCGATCGAGGGAGGCCTGGAAGGCATGAACGACATGATCCGGAACGCGGCACTCGTTGGTGACCTGGTCAATCAGATCCACTACCAGGTGGATCCGGAACTCGTGAGCAGCGACATCATCGGTGATACCTGTTGCAGCGTGTTCGACAGCAACGCGACCATTGTGGCACCGGACGGAAAGAGTGTCGTTCTCTATGCCTGGTATGACAATGAGTTCGGGTATACGAAACAGGTGATCCGTTTGGCGAAGCACGTGACCAAGGTGCGTCGACTGGTGTACTACTGAGATCGCATCGAAGCCGATGGAAAGCCCTCCCTGGTGGAGGGCTTTCACGTTCCAGATGGATGGAAAAAAGCCGGGACCACGATGAAGAACATGGTCCCGGGATCCGGTCGAGAGGCGTTTGCTCAGGACGCTTCGCCGGGCTAACCTATA
>JAGQVR010000518.1 GCA_020437875.1 Flavobacteriales bacterium | reverse complement strand
GCTGCTTTCCTCGCCGCGTTCGGCGTTCGGGTCGTAGCCTACGCCGTCATCGCGGACCTCCACATGCAGCTGGTCGTTCGCCTCGCGGATCGTGATCCACAACCTGCCCGGCCGGCCTTCGGGGAAGGCGTACTTCAGCGCGTTCGTCAGCAGTTCGTTCAGGATCAGGCCCAGCGGGATCGCGGTGTCCACGTCCAGCACCAACGGCTCCACGTTCGTGGAAAGCGTGATCTGCTCCGGCGCCAGCTGATGACTGGAGACGAGGCTGCGTGCGAGCTTGTTCACGTAGGTGGGCAGGTCGATGCCGGTCAGATCGTCCTCCTTGTACAGGTCCTGGTGGATCAAGGCCATGCTCTTCACCCGGTCTCGGCTGTCGCGCACGGCCTCGCGCGCCTTCAGATCGGTGATGCCGCGGCTCTGGATGCTCAGCAGGCTGCTGATCACCTGCAGGTTGTTCTTCACCCGGTGGTGGATCTCACGCAGCAGGAGCTCCTTCTCCTTCAGTGCCTGCTCGATCACCGCGTTCTTCTGGGCGAGCTGTTCGCTGCTGCGTTTCCGGATGCGGTAGGCCCGGAAGGCGAACACCCCGGCCAGCAGCAGGAGCAGGGCGCCGGCCCCGAGCGCCTTCTTCTCGAAGGCGTTCTGCTCCAGCGTGGCGCGGTTCCGTTCCAGTTCGGCGTCCTTCTTCCCGCTCTCGTAGCGCTCCTTCAGTTCCGCCACCTGGACGCTCCGCTCCTCGGTGAAGATGCTGTCCTTCCACGCGGAACGCAACCGGTAG
>JAGQVR010000517.1 GCA_020437875.1 Flavobacteriales bacterium | reverse complement strand
GACGTGGAGCAGCCGAGCCGTGTGAAAGTGCGCCGCGCGAAGCTGGACATCTACGAGGAGTTCATGGACCGCGACAACGCCACCCGCATCAAGTACGCCAGCAAGTACGCGCAGGTGAGCAACTACTGGAAGTACTTCATCGGCCAGCAGCGCGGCCTCAAGCGCCTGCATGTGTATGACAAGAAGAAGGCCCAGGAGACCGAACTGATGGCCTGGGTGAACGCCGATGGCGGTCGCAAGGCCAAATACGGCAGCATCCTCAGCGACCTGGAGACCGGTTACAACGAGCGCACCAAGTTCGAGAAGGCCAGTGTGTACATGCAGGAGGCCGCCTTCGGCAGCGAGATGATCATCCTCGGTTTCCGGATGTACGGCCTGAAGATGCAATTGGCCAACGACCCGAAGGACGCCGCCAAGGTGGCCGCCGCCGTGGCCCGTGTGCAGGCCGCTGCGGATGAGCTCTGGAAGGATTACGTGCCCGCCATCGACGAGAAGGTGACCGCCACCATGTTCCGGATGATCCACGACGATGTGGAGCGCGACCTGCAACCTTCGGTGATGAACACCGTGGAGAAGAAGTACAAGAGCAACTTCGACGCTTGGGCCGCCGCCATGTTCAAGACGAGCGTGCTTACTGACAAGGCGCGCCTGGATGCCTTCCTGGCCAAGCCGAGCCTGAAGGTGCTGGACAAGGACCTCGGCTTCCTGGCCTCCGAATCCTGCCTGAACCATTACCGCAGCTTCCTCGCACCTGCACTGGCGGCCGGTGAGGAGGACCTGGCGCGCGGCTACCGCCTCATGGTGGGCGCCATGCGCGAGAAGGACCCCAACAAGAG
>JAGQVR010000516.1 GCA_020437875.1 Flavobacteriales bacterium | reverse complement strand
CACCCAGTACATGTTCAACCTGCTCGCGATCAATCCGGCCTATGCTGGCAGCGCTGACAGGGTGAGCCTGAAGGCCCTCAGTCGCCACCAATGGGTGGGCTTCGAAGGGGCACCCACCACCCAGACGCTCACCGTGCACTCACCCCTGGGCCGCGAGAGCATCGCCCTTGGTGGAACGGTGATGCGTGACAGCCATGGACCCATCACCCAGTACACTTTCATGGCCGACTTCGCCTACCGCATCTTCATGGGTGACGCGAAACTGGCCTTCGGTCTGAAGGGTGGGCTCAACCTCTTCCAGGGACAGTTCGCCGACCTCAGCCCGCTCGTCCAGGGAGATCAGGTGTTCCAGCAGAACGTAAGTACCAAGATGGACCCGCAGTTCGGGTTCGGGGTGATGTACTACAGCGACCGCTACTTCCTCGGTATCAGCACGCCGAAGCTGCTGCGCACCGAGTTCTTCGAGACCGACTCGCTCGCCTTTGTGTCCTCCCCCGGACAGCGGCCGCACTACTTCCTCACGGGTGGTTATGTGTTCGACATGGGCCTCTACCACAAGTTCAAGCCCACCTTCCTGTTGAAGGCCGTGCAGGGCGCACCGGTCAGCTTCGACCTCAGTGCCAACTTCCTGTTCTACGAGAAGTTCTGGCTGGGTGCCATGTACCGCCACACCGATGCGGTAGGTGCCCTGGCGCAGTACTACATCACCGATGACCTCTCCGTGGGTTATGCCTACGACTATCCCCTGAGCACCCTGCGCAACTACAGCGGAGGTTCGCACGAGGTGATGCTGGGCCTTGACCTCGGTAAGAAGCCGAAAGGCATCCGTTCACCTCGCTA
>JAGQVR010000515.1 GCA_020437875.1 Flavobacteriales bacterium | reverse complement strand
ATTGGTTTGCACTGCGATCGATCGTGCAGTTCCAACTGCCAGGGAACAGAACACCCCATCCAGTTCGGACGGGGCGTTCCAGTTCGAGAGAAGGAGGTCACTGTTTCACGAAGCGGCCTGTAGCCGTGCGCGAACCATCGTTCACCTCCACCTGGTAGTTGCCCGCGGATAGGGCGCGAACATCCAGTTCGATGAGGCCGGTGCTGGTCCGCGCTCCAGTGTTCACCAGTCGACCGGTGGCGTCCGTTACACGCAGGTTCGTCGCGGTGCCCATGCTCGTCGGCAAGGTGATGTTCACGCGGTCCACGGTAGGATTCGGGAAGAAGCCTAGCTGGAGGTCATCGCGTGCGGCACCCAGGCTGGTCGGCAGTTGTGTGGAGATGATGTTGTGGAAGAACTCAGAGGTGCCGCCGACCACCAATTGGTTGCCGTTCACCAATGCTATGTCGTTCGCAGGACCGAGGAAGTCGCAGAAGGGTTCCACATCATCCGGAGAACCGTTGTAGGCGATGACGCCCCGGCCGTAGGTGAGGCCGTAGTACACGTGGATGTCCCCCGCGATGTAGAGCCGGTCCTGGTGCATCACCATGCTGCGGGCCACGGATGGGCCATCAACAGGTGAAGGCGTGATGTAGGACTGGATATTGGGCATCAAGCGGGTCCATTCCGCCAGGTCGTTCTCGATGCTGGCCAAGCCGAACGAGGTGCCGATCATCGAGACCATGTCACCGGTGGCGTACAACTTGTTGTCATGTACCAGGAGGTCATGCACATCACCATCCAGTCCATCGGCGATCTGCACCCAGCCGATGTCCATGTAGCGGGCCACGTGCATGATCTCGTTCTGCGTGG
>JAGQVR010000514.1 GCA_020437875.1 Flavobacteriales bacterium | reverse complement strand
GCCAGCGCATGCTCCGTCACCTGTTCGTGTCCCTGTTCCTCCTGGTCTCCGGCACCCTAGCCTGGGCCACGCATATGAGCGGTGGCGAGATCTACTGGGAGTGCATCGGCCCGGACCAGTACCGGATCCGGCTCATCGTGTACCGTGACTGCGCCGGTATCGCGGTGGACCCCTCCTACAACCTGGTGCTGACCAGTCCCTGTGGGGACAGGAACCTCACGGTGTTCCACAGCGGCCCCACGGAGCTGTCGCAGTTGTGCGACCTGGAACTTCCCAACAGCACCTGCAACGGTGGTACGCTGCCGGGCATCCAACAATACACCTACACCGGCACCATCACCCTGGAGCCCTGCGATAGCTGGCGGATCAGCTGGACGAACATCTACCGCAACAACGCGATCGTCAACCTGACGAACCCCGGGACGCGGCATATGTACATCGAATCCGTCCTGAATAGCGCCGCCGCCCCTTGCAATGATTCACCCACCTTCACCAATACGGCGATCCCGTATGTGTGCCTGGGCTACCCCATCTCGTACAGCTACGGATCCATCGATGCGGAAGGCGATTCCCTTTCGTACTCGTTGATAGGCGCCCGCATGATCGATGGGACGCCCATACCATACGTCCCACCCTACACGCCCGCACAACCCATCCCGGGCATCACGCTCAACCCCGTGACGGGTTTGATGAACTTCACCCTGAACACGGCCGGTAACTGGGTGGTGGCGGTGCAGGTGACCGAATACGATGCGAACGGGAACGTGATCGGCATCATCATGCGCGACATGCAGTTCGTGGCCTACCCCTGTGCGAACATCCCTCCGGATGCAGCGACTGGAACGGTGACGAACCTGACCGGTCA
>JAGQVR010000513.1 GCA_020437875.1 Flavobacteriales bacterium | reverse complement strand
CCTTGTAATTGTCGATGCTGCGCATGAGAACGAATCCGGCGTAACCGAAGGCGAGTCCCAGCACGATGCCCCCCAGCGCCTCACGTACGAACAACAGGCCGATATCCGCCGCTCCGAATGAACCGGGATCCATGGCCACCTGGAGCACGGTGAGGAAGACCACGACGGCCACCCCATCGTTGAACAACGACTCACCGGCGATCTTCATCTCCAAGCTGCGCGGCACCTTCGCTTCCTTGAGGATCCCCAGCACCGCGATCGGATCGGTGGGTGAGATCAGCGCGCCGAAGAGCAGGCAGTGGATGAAGGCCGCCTCGATCCCGAAGAGCGGAAGGGCCAGGAAGAACATCCCGCCGACAAGGAAGGTGGAGATGACCACGCTGAACGTGCTGAACAGGATCACCGGAAGGCGTTGTTCCCTCAGTTCATCCAGCTTGATGTGGATGGCACCCGCGAAGAGCATGAAGCTGAGCATGACCTCCAACAGCAGTTCGCTGAAGTCGATGCCCTCCATGAGCGCGGTGAAGAAGTGGGTCGTGCGCGGAAAGAAGCTGCCGATCGCGACCAGCGCTATGGAAACGAGCAGGGCGATGAACATGAGCCCGATGGCGGCCGGCAGCTTGATGTACCGGAAGTTGACATAGGCGAAGAGCGCCGAGAGAACGATCAGGACCGAGAAGGTGGTGTACAGATCCATGCGCCGAACTTAAGCGGCGCGCGGATCCGCTGAACCACTTCCGGGGAAGCGGGGATCAGCACGCATGCTTACGACCGATCACCTGGGAAGCCCTTCCATTCCCGACCCGCTCCAAGACCGAGGTCACCGCCAGCCGCCTCCCAACGCCTGGTACATGTACACCATGGCGTTCAGCTGTGCCTT
>JAGQVR010000512.1 GCA_020437875.1 Flavobacteriales bacterium | reverse complement strand
ACCGGCCCACCCGCATGAAAAGCACGATGCAGCGCAGGTCCTTTCTGAAGACCACCGCCCTGGCCGGAGGAGGCCTGATGATCGGGGTGAACCTGTTCGAGGCCTGCAGACCGGCGGTCGTGCCGGAAGTGGATCCCGCGACCTTGGACTACAGCGACCTCAATGCCTTCATCCGGATCTCGCCGGAAGGCAAGGTGAGCATCTACGCGCCCAACCCGGAGATCGGGCAGGGGGTGAAGACGGCCCTGCCCATGCTGGTGGCCGAGGAGCTGGACGTGAAGTGGGAGGAAGTACATGTGGAACAGGCACCATTGGACACCTCCAAGTACACCCGGCAGATGGCTGGTGGAAGCAACAGTGTGAAGGTGGCCTGGGAGCCCCTGCGTCAGGCGGGAGCTATGGCCCGCCTGTTGCTCGTTCAAGCAGCCGCCACCCGTTGGGGCGTGGATCCGTCCACCTGCACCACCAGGGAAGGGGCTGTGCTGAACGAAGCTGGTGCGCGCCTGGGCTATGGCGAGCTCGTGAAGGATGCGGCCGGTCTGGAGATCCCGGAGGAGGTGGAGTTGAAGGACCCTGCCTCGTTCACCATCATCGGCACTGGCAAGGCCAATGTGGACATCGACAAGATCATAAGCGGCAAGCCCCTGTTCGGGCTGGACCACCATGTGGAAGGCATGGTGTACGCCAGCGTGCTGCGGCCCCCCGCGTTCGGCATGAGGTTGAAGTCCTTCGACGCCACCGAGGCGGAGGGGATGCCGGGTGTGTTGCAGGTCCTGACGATCGGGGCCAAGGCGCGAATACTGCTGGCTTCGGAGGAAGCGAGCTGGGGTGCCAACATGTCCCCGTCGGACAAAGTGGTGGTGATCGCGGAGACCACCTGGCAGGCCATGCAGGCGAAGAAGGCGATCAAGGCCGAATGGGAATTGGATACGCT
>JAGQVR010000511.1 GCA_020437875.1 Flavobacteriales bacterium | reverse complement strand
CAGGTCCACACGGGTCACGTTCTCCGCAGGAGCGTTGACCGTATGCAACTTGATCACGCCACCGGCGAACTCACCGGGCAGTTCGGGAGCGCCGGTCTTGTATACCATGATGCGGTCAAGCGCTCCGCTGGGGAGGATGTCGAAGCTGAAGGCCCGCTTGTCAGGCTCGAGGCTCGGGGCGATCACATCGTTCAGCATCACCGTGTTGTACCGGTCGGCCAGGCCGCGGATCATCACGAAGCGGTCGCCGACCATGGTCACTCCGGGGATCCGCTTCACCACATCGCCGGCCGTGCGGTCCTGGCTCTTGCTGATCTGTTCACGGCTCATGCCGTTCACCACCTGCTCGCTCTTGCGGGTCTCCATCACCACGGCCCCCTCGGTCTCGGTCCGCTTCACCTTAACCACTTCGAACTCCTTGATGTCCACACCCTGGGTCTTCATGTCCACATCGGCCAGGGTGCGCTGTCCGGCCGTCACGACCACCGGGCGCTCAACGGGTTCGTAACCGACGAAGCTCACCGACAACACATGTGCGCCCGGCTCCACGTCGAAGCTGAACTTGCCGTCGAGATCCGTGGTGCCACCGATGGTGGTGCCTTTGATGGCCACGTTCACGAAGGGCATGGGCTGCACCGAACCACCCTCATTGGAGGTGATGGTGCCCGCGATGGTGCCTTTCTGTGCGGCGGCGATCGCGGTGAGGAGGACTGCTACGAGAACGAGTAGTTGACGGGCCATCGCGATGGCGAACGCTGGTATTGTTCGCGCCGCAAAAGTCCCTTTGTGCTGTTACCTGCTCCTTGATCCGGTGTTAACGATCCGTTACACGCCGGTCTTGTCGGGTAACCTTTCCTTAACACGACGCTCCAGGAACCACCAGCTTGGGCGGTCCTTGCGACGCTGGGAGCGTTGCCACATGTTCACGAGCCGTTCCTGCAGGAAGGTGGTGGCCTCATCAATGCTGTCCACAAGGG
>JAGQVR010000510.1 GCA_020437875.1 Flavobacteriales bacterium | reverse complement strand
AAGGCCAACGACCCGCTGGGCTTCTCCTACAAATTGGAGGAGTACTTCGCGGAGAGCGCGCTGAACCTGCCCTTCCTGGAGCCGCTTGCTCTCTTCCTGGGTGCATTGGCCTGCATCGCCGAGATCGTGCTGGGCTTCGCCGTCCTCTTCGGTGGTCGCATGAAGCTGGCGACCTGGGCACTGCTGCTGCTCACGCTCTTCTTCGGATGGCTCACCGCATTCACTGGTCATTGCAACGACCGCGCGGAGGATAAGGATCCTATGACTTACACGATCATTGTGGATGGGCAGGAAGTCGAAAGGGAGCGTACCTGTGTGACGGATTGCGGCTGCTTCGGTGATGCGATGAAGGGAAGCATAGGTCGCAGCCTTACCCCTTGGGAGAGCTTCAGCAAGGACATGGTACTGCTCGTCTTCATCGTGCCGTTGTTCTTCTTCCGCAAGCGGATCGATTGGAACAGCACCGCGGACGACAAGATCCTGCTGTCTATCGGCCTGCTGATGGTGGCGGTCTGGAGCTGGATCTTCACCTGGTGGGGACCGGTCTGGTTCACCCTGATCGGTTTCGCCGGCTATCTCGGGATCAAACGCTTCATCCAGGGCCCGCGCGCCGAGTGGATCACGGCCGGTTGGATCGCCGTCCTCTCCATCATCTTCACCTGGTACAACTACGCGCACCTGCCCATGCGCGACTATCGCCCCTATGCGGTGGGCAAGAGCATCAGCGAGCAGATGAAGAGCGCCAAGCCGCCGGTGAACCGCACCTTCGTGAGCTACCGGAACAAGACGACCGGCGAGGTGAAGGAGTATGATACCACGCAGCCCTATCCATGGGATGACGAGAACTTCGAGAACGTGCCGAACAGCACGCGCATCGAGGTGATCGACCCCGGTGTACCCTCGCAGGTGCAGGACTTCCGCCTGTCCGACATGGATGGCAACGACATCACGCCGGGCGTTTTGGAAGAGACGTCGCCTGTGATGCTGGTG
>JAGQVR010000509.1 GCA_020437875.1 Flavobacteriales bacterium | reverse complement strand
GCTCGATCAGCCGTTCGTTGACCCCCTTGCGTGCTGCGAGCTCGTTGATCGAGGCCGGCGGGTCGGTCGCTACGGACAACAGCACGTCATTGCCCAGGATCATGAAGGCGGCGCGGTCCTGTTTCTCGGCCACGCCTTCACGCCAGCCATGCACCTCCCGTAGGATGGCGAGCTGGTGAGGCTTGAGGACCTTGGCTCCCTTGAGGCGCAGGAACAGGGGTTCTTCGTTCACCGGGAGGTCGAACGGCGCATCGGTCAGCAGGCTGAACTCCTCCACCGCCCACGGCCATCGACCCTTCTCTTTCAAGAAGGCCTCCAGTTTGTCGCGCAAGGCGATCAGGTGCGAAGTGTCACCTGCTGCGTAGTCCAGCATCTCCTTGGGCAAGGGGCGTTTGCTCCAATCGGCTTTCTGGAACTTCTTGTCGACGTGCACACCCTCGTACTTGCCGAGGAGCGCAGCGAGCCCGATCTCCGGTTCGTTGAGCAGTTCGGCGGCCACAAGGGTATCGAAGACGTTCTCCACCCGGATGCCGTGGTGCCTTGCCAGGATCCGCAGGTCGTAGTCCGCGTCGTGGATCACCACCTCCATGTCCGTGCGTGCCAGCAGTATTCCCAGCGGTGCGAGGTCCTGGATCGCCAGGGGATCGACCAGGTAGGTGCGCTCCCGGGTGCTGAGCTGGATCAGGCACACGCTTTCCCGATAACGATGGAAGCTCGATGCCTCGGTGTCCAATGCGATCACCGACTCGGAGCTCAGTTGCACGGTGCAGGCCGCAAGGTCCGCAGGTGTGGTGACGAGTGTGTAAGTGGGCACGGCTGAATGGACGGCCGCCATCGGGCCTTCACGGTGGGTGCAAGGTAGGCGGTGCGCGATGTCCGGGATCAGGACTATTGAGTGTCGCTTACCGCTTGTACGGTCATGATCAAACGTAGTGGTCTCCGCTCTCGGCGGTGAGGTCGTTCACGAACTGCTTGATACGCTGCTCATCCTGCTTACGACATACGAGCAACGCATCCTTGGTGCTCACTACGATGTGGTCCTCCAGCCCCTGCA
>JAGQVR010000049.1 GCA_020437875.1 Flavobacteriales bacterium | reverse complement strand
CCACCGACCGGTCCGACCGTCGCGGTGCCATCGCATGCTCCGGGACATGAGACCGGCGTGCTGGCGAGGTTCGGTATGATCTCGGTACTGGTGCCGACCACGGCATCAGCAATGCTCACGCAACCGGTGCCATTGGTCACCTGCACGGTGTAGGTGCCGACGCACAGCCCTGTGAGCACCGGGTCCTGACCAAGCACGTTGCCATCAACGTCCGTCCATTGCACCGTGCATGGCTCCACGCTACAGTTGAAGCTCACGGACACCTGGCCATCGCAACCATTGGCGCACAGCGTCTGTCCATTGGTCACATCCAATACTTCGGCATCGCTGTCCGACACCTGGACGAGGGTCTGCTGGCTGCATCCGAAGTCATCCGTAACGGTGAGCGTATAGATGCCCCCGCACAGGCCGGTGGCAGTGGGATCGGAGCTCACCAATGTGGCCCCGAGCATCCAGCTGTAGGTGTAAGAACCCGTTCCCCCGACCACGGTGGCCGTCGCCGTTCCATCACACAGCGGGCAGGTGCTCTGCGTCGTGGTGGTGGACACCGTTAGCGGTGCCGGCTCGGAAACGGTGAATGTCCGTTGCAGTGAACAACCGTTATCATCGGTGATCGTCACGTTCACGTTGCCCGCACAGAAGCCGAAGGCTGCGGACGAGCCCTGGCCACTGGCGGGGGCAGGGCTCCAGACGAATCCGTAGTTGCCTGATCCACCGGTCACGACCAACGTGATGTTCCCGTTGCATGACCCGGCACAGGACGTCCCAAGGACGATGGAGTTGAAGAGGGTGAGTGGAGGCGGCTCGGTGATGAGCACTTCCACCACGGTCTCACAACCATTGCCATCCCCTACGGTCACCTGTTGCACCCCGGCGCAAAGGCCGGTCGCATGTGGCGTTCCCTGTCCAGCAGTGGGGGGCGGAGCCCAGGTGAAGGTGTAGGCTGGCGTGCCGCTCACGATCCCGATGGTCGCGCTACCATCGCATTGGCCGGCGCAGGAGACCGGGCTGGAGCTGGTGTTCACGGTGAGCACCACGGGTGCGACGACCGTGGCCGTATCGATGGTGACACAACCCGAAGCGTTCGAAACCGCGACGTAATAATCACCCGGACAAAGGCCGTTGATCGCGTTCACATCGGAGGCGATGGCATTGCCGTCAAAGTCGCTCCAGGTGATCGAACATGCCGGGTCGGAACAATTGAAGGATACCGACACACCGCCGTCGCAGGTGTTCGGGCAGCTCGTCGTTCCGTCAGTCACCGTTAATTCCTCACCATCGGTATCGGAGATCGGGACCAGGCGATGGACGGAACAACCATTCTCATCCTGTACGGTAACGGTATATAGACCAGCGCAGAGATCGGTCACCGCATCAGCATTACCGATGACGGCTCCTTGCGCGTTGGTCCATTGCACGGAAAGCACGCCCGTGCCTCCGCTGAAGGTGGCGGTCGCTGCACCGATGCAGACCTGACATTGGCTCGGTGTTGCCACCACGTCAAGCGTGATCGGTGTCGGTTCGATGGTGGTGTAGCTCGCCTGCTGGGTGCATCCAGCGTTATCCGTGATCAGCACGTTCCATGTCCCACCGCACAGGCCGGAGATCGTTGCGGTACCCTGACCAGCCGGTGGCTGTGGCGACCAGACATAGGTGTACCCGGATCCGCCACCCGAGGTGGTCAACGTGATCGAACCGTTGCAGACCCCTACACACAACGGATGTGAGACGGCCACATCGGTGATGATGGGTGGTGGCTCGGTGATGAGGATCTCCGCGACCACGCTGCAACCGGCATTGTCCACGATGGTCACCTGCACCGGACCCGCACAGAGTCCGGAAGCGGTCGGCGTGCCTTGTCCGATCGGCGGCGGTGGCGACCAGGTATAGGTGTATGGTTCCGCTCCGCCCGTTGGTCCGACGGTCGCTGTTCCATCACAGGATCCATTACAGGTGACCGGTGTGCTGCTGCTGTTCGGAAGGATGACCGCGCTCGGATCGATGGTGACGTTCAATGTGGTATCACAACCGTTCGCATCGCTGAGGGTGACGGTGTAGGCCGTTCCAGCGCACAATCCGGTCGCTGTGGCCGTGCCCTGCCCCCCCCCTGGCGGTGGCTGCCAGTCGAAGACGATGGTACCTGTGCCGCCTGTCGCGGTAACGGTGGCCGTTCCTGTGCAGGGACCCGCGCAGGTCTCGGCCGTGGTGATCACCGAGGCCGTGATCGGAGCCGGATCATTGATCACGAACACGATGGTCGTATCGCACCCGGCGGCATCCGTGACCGTAAGCGTATAGGGTCCGGCGCAAAGGCCGCTGGCGGTCGGTGTTCCCTGGCCGATCGATGGTACTGGGCTCCAGACGTAGCCCAGGACACCGCTGCCACCACTCGCCGTCGCTGTAGCCGTTCCATCGCATTCACCCGTACATGATGCATCGGTGGTCACAAGGTCCACGAGGATAGGCGAAGGTTCGACGATGGTGATGGTGATGGTGGTATCGCAGGAACCGGAGGCGATCGTCACGGACCAGTCCCCAGCACAGAGGCCTGAAACACTTCCCGTACCCTGTCCGACGGGCGGCGGGGGCGTCCAGTTGAACGCATAATTCCCATCGCCACCGGTCGGTGCAAGGGTGATCGTACCATCGCAGTCCCCCGCACAGGTCACATCGGTCCGCATCGCATTCGGCACGATGGGTTCCGGCGACGTGATGGTGAAGGCGATCGTCGTATCGCAGCCCACGTCATCGGTCACGGTCAGTGTGTACGCCTGTGCACAGAGCCCGGAGACCTCATCGGTCCCCTGACCGCTGCCCGGCTCCGGCGCCCATGCATAGGAATAGGGGGAGATACCACCACTTGGGATCACGCCAGCCTCCCCGTCACAGGTGTTCGGACAGGATGTGGGCGTGAGTTGAAGGGACAGCAGGATCGGCGCAGCGGGTTCGATGTTGAACGGCACCGTGATCGAACAGCCGTTCGCATCCGTGATGAGGACCGTTACCGGCCCCGCGCAGAATCCGGTCGCGCTCTCGGTCCCCTGACCCGTGGCCGGCTCGGGCGTCCACAGGTAACTGTAGTCCGGCGCGCCACCGCTCACGGTCACACTGGCCGCACCGTCACACAGGTTGCCGCAGGTCACGTTGGTCTTGTTCTGCAAGGCCGTCATGGGGATGGGCTCCAGTATCGTGAAGGTGATCGTCGTATCACAGCCTGCGGCATCCGCGATGGTCAGTGTATGCGGCCCCGGGCACAGATCGGTCGCCTCGGTCGTACCCTGTCCTGTGACCGGATCCGGACCCCAGGTATAGGTCAACGTTCCAGTCCCACCGGAAGCGGTCACCGTGGCGGTGCCATCACAGGTACCCGGGCAACTGGTGTCGGTCGTCGTGATCGCCGCGGTGATGGGCAATGGCTCGGTGATGGTGAAGGTCAGGGTCGTATCGCAAACCCCTGATGTGATCGTCACGGCCCAGTCCCCGGCGCAAAGCCCGGATGCTTCAGCGGTCCCCTGACCCGCCGGAGGTGCTGGCACCCAGTTGTAGGTGTAGGAGCCACTTCCACCCGTGGGTGTCAACGTGATCCGGCCGTCGCAATCGCCTGCGCAGGTCACATCGGTCTGGACAGGGTCCGGTTCGATGGCCGGAGGTGCAGTGATGGTGAACGCGATGGTGCTGTCACATCCGACCGCATCCGTCACCGTGAGGTTGTATGCTTGTGGGCAAAGCTGGGTGGCGGCACTGGTGCCCTGCCCTGCCCCGGGCTCTGGCGACCATGCGTACGTGTAGTCCGGCGTACCTCCGCTCACGATCACACCGGCCTCGCCATCACATACACCCGGGCAGCTCGCCGGTAGCACCTGCAAGGAAAGCAGCAGCGGGACCGCTTCCTCGATCAGGAAGTCCACGGTATGCGTGCAGCCACTCACATCGGTGATGAGCACGGAGACCGGTCCGGCGCAGAAGCCCGTTGCATCAGGCGTTCCTTGCCCGGTCGCAGGTTCCGGCGTCCAGACATAGGTGAAGCCACCGTTGCCACCTGAAGCGACGACGGAAGCGGTACCATCGCACAGACTGCCGCAAGTCACGTTGGTGTGGCTCGAAGTGGCCGTGATCGGCGGTGGTTCGTTGATGAGGAAAGTGAGCGTCGTATCGCATCCATTTTCGTCGGTCACCAACAAGGAGTACGGACCAGCACACAAGCCGGTCGCTGTGGCGGTACCCTGGCCACCAGCGGGCGCAGGTGTCCAGACGAAGGTGTAGTTCGGCGTGCCGCCGCTGACGGAAACGGTCGCCTCCCCATCACACGCACCGGCGCAGGAAGCGTCCGTGACATCCACAACGGCCAGCAGGGGCGGAGGAGCGTTCACCGTGAAAGTGATCGCCGTATCACAACCAGCGACGTCCGTGATCGTCACGAGCCAGTCTCCCGGGCAGAGCCCGGATATCGAAGAAGTTCCTTGACCGGATGGAGGGGTGGGCGCCCATTGGTACATATAGCCGGGGGTTCCGCCGGAGACCGTCAAGACGATCCCGCCGTCGCACGTGTTCGAACAGGAGGCATCCGTGACATCACCCTGCACATCGAAGGGCGGTGGGGCGGCGATGGTGATGGAGACAAGCGTGTCGCAACCCGAAGGCACATCGGTGATGAGCACCGAGTAGATCCCGGTGCAGAGCCCCCCGGCATTGCCGGTCCCCTGTCCAGAGCCGGGAGAAGGGCTCCAATCGTATGTGTATGGGCCCACCGTTCCCGATGGGGTGACGGTCGCAGAGCCATCGCAGGCGGACGCGCAGGACGCCGGTGTCGATTGGATGTTCAGGTCGATCGCAGGTGGCTGCGCGATCACGAACGCCACCGTGGTATCGCAACCGTTGGCATCCGCGATCCGGACGCTGTAGTTCCCGGCGCACAGACCATTGATGCTCAATGCGCCCTGGTTCGCGGGCGGTGGTGTCCAGGTGATCGTGAGGCCGCCCGTTCCACCGGTAGGCGCCACCGATGCGGTACCGTCACACTCCCCAAAGCACCCCGCATCCGTGAAGGTCAGGTTCGGGATGATCGGTTGCACATTGAAGAAGAAGGTGGTGTCGAAGGTGCACTGGTTCGCATCCCGGATCTGCAGCGTGTTGAGACCTGCGCACAGCTGGCTGAAGGTGGAGCTCGATCCAGCACCATTGTTCCAATTGTATGTCGATGGCGAGACCCCACCGATCGCCAAGGCCGTCCGTGTACCATTGCACACATCGGCACAAGTGGGAGGCGTCCCTTGACCGAAGAAGATGACACCGATGGGTGCGGGTTCGGTAACATTCACCTGTACCGGACAGGAGATGCCCTGCCCCACATCGGTCACCACCACGAGCTGCGGCCCGCCACAAGCCGTTGTCCAAGTGGCCGTCGTTGGCCCCCCGTTCAACCAGGAGTAGGAGAAGTTGCCACTTCCTCCCGTGACCGTGACCGTGACCGTGGCATTGCACTGGCCACGACAGCGCACCCCGAAGCCATTGTAGTTGGTCACCACCTGGGCGTTGACCGTGAAGGGCGTCTGGCCCGGGTCGGTGCCGCACACGTTGATATCGCGATCACCACCGACCAATGCATCCGAAGGATGTTGCACCACACCGTTCACCTCCAATACCGCGGACGGGGCGAGCAATTGGCGCAGCACATCCCCGGTGGGAGCTTCCTGCAGGGACCAGACCGATCGGCCGGCCATGATCGAGCCACGTGAAGGCGCCTCCCCGATCACACGGCGTGCAGCGATCCTTGCGGCGTTGGCGATCAGAGTTCCCTGCAGCAGTCGGATGGTGCCATCCACGCGCACATCGCTGACCACGGACCAGGATCCGCTGCCATCCAGGACCAGGTCACCGGCGATCCGTGCGCCGCGGAGGTCAACCGTCACACCTTGTCTACGCACCGCGAGCCGCAACGGCATGCCACCTTCCCAGACCACGTCACCGGTAGCGGACAGATCACCGGAGACCGATAGGCCTGCACGGGCCCGTCCATCGAACCGGATGGAAGCCGGGCCGGCGTTCACCGTCAACGATCGACACTCAGCAGACCCCTCCATGTCAATGTGCAGGGCCGCCAGCGTTGCGATGGACACGTCGTTCCCGGTGTTCGGGATGGACGCCCCCCCGACACCGTCCGGCGTTGTGCTCCAATGGGAGGCATCCCCCCAACGACCATCACCTCCCACCCAATAACGGGTCTGTGCGCCGGCGGTGAACGCCCATGCGGAAAGGAGGATCGTAAGAAGCTTCGGAAGCAGTGCGTAGGTTCTATTCACGGGGTCTTGCTTCTAATCGAACGCTGGACAACTGATCATGCGCTTGGAGCCATCGTCCGCGCGGCACGGGGTGATCGCGAGGATCACCTCATGCGTGTTCGAACTTGCTGTGCGCAGACGCGAGGTGGTGATGTCGTAACTGTAACCGAGCTGGAAGAATTTCAGGAAGCCGACCTTCATCATGGCCACCAGTGCGTCGCCATTGCGATAACCGATGCCGATGCCATGGATGCGGTTCCATTCCACCATGCCGTTGATGTCCATGGCGATGGGTGCTCCGCCCGCGAACTTCGCGAGTCCGCTCGGGACGAAAGCCGTCTTCCTTCCGATGCGGTAGCGATAGCCCGCGCTGAACATGATGTGCCGGCCGAAGCGTGATTGATCCGTACCGATGTCACCCAGTCGGTTGGCCAGCATCTCGTGGATGGAAAGGCCCATCCAGGCCGTCTTGCTATAGCACCAGATACCGGGAGTGATCTCCGGATAGACCAATGCCGTGGCCTGCGACGTCACGGCCGGATCATCATAATCGGCCAGGGTGACCTCCCCGACGGAGAGTTTCACCTGCCTCACGCCACCGAAGAGGCCCATGGAGAGGTAGAAGTTCCGGCTCATCTGGATATGGTAGGCATAGGCCAGCAGGAAACCGGTGTAGCCGAAATTCCCGGCCTCATCCGCCTCGATGAAAGCGCCTATGCCGTGCTTGTTGGCCTGGAACGGCTTGCCCTTCGCACGCAATGCGCCATGCAGGCTCACCCAACCGGTCGTCGGAGCACCTTCATAGCCCACCCATTGCTGGCGGTATCCAAGGCGCAGATCGAGGCAGTCCTTGCTGCCCGCCACGGCCGGGTTCACGCTGAACTGGTTGAACACGTATTGCGAGTATTGCGCCAGCTGCTGCGCATGACCGCCCGATACGAGCAGCAGTAGGAAGAGCACCACCGGATATCTCATCGTACGATGGTGACGAAGCCCGTGTAGGGTGGCGAGCGCCCTTCGAGCTGGTTCAACTGGATGTGGTAGTAATACGTGCCGACCGTGAGCGCACGGCCCTTGTTCGTGCCGTCCCACGGATCGCGATAGCCGTTGCTCCGATAGACCACCTGGCCCCAGCGGTCATGGATCACCACCTCGGCACCCGGGTAGTCGGCGATACCCGGGATCTCCCACGTATCGTTCTTGCCGTCGCCGTTCGGGGTGAAGGTGTTGGGGGGCTCGATCCGCCGGATCACCTCCACGGTGACATCGTCGGTATAGGTGCAACCTGCGATCTCGCTGGTCATGGTATAGATCGTGGTGGCCGATGGACTGGCTATCGGGTCCGGGATCCCATTTCCGCTAAGTCCGGCAGTGGGCGACCAATCGATCGTGCCCGCACTATATCCGTCGAGCTGTGTCCCTTCCCCGAAGCCGATGGTGCGGTCCGTTCCGGCGCTCATGTCCACCCCGATGATATCCACTCCGGGACCAGTGACGGAGAGCCTGAAGTCGCATTGCGCTGGGAACAAGGTCCCATTGTTCATGGCACCCGCCACGATGATCCAATAGGTCGTGTTGGGGTCCAGGGCTTGTGTGGTCACGGAGAAGTCGATGTCGCTCTCCTCACAGGGGGAGACCGCAGCGAACTGGGTGAGCGTGCACGTGCCGTCGCCCTGTAGCACCACTGCGTTCAACTCATCATCGTAGTCCGGCAGGTCCAGGCAGTCACCGATCAGGATGGAGACGGTGGCGGGTCCGCCCACCGAATTGGTGACGAAGGTGTACCACGTGGTGGAGGGTGTGCCACAGAATCCGGGCACGGCCGTACCACCGGTGTTATTGCCCAGCACATCGGTATGCGTACAGAGGCGTTGTGCGCCGGCGCAGTCACCGTTGGGTGGCTGGGCGCGGAGGGTGTGGGCCAACGTGATCATGGCCAGGAGCGGAACGACGCGCATCATCGCGAAAGACTGGGCCGTGCGAGGATGCAAGTACGGCCGAGCCGAAGGTAGAAGGCGGTGTTCCGGAGCAGGGTCGGGCATGGTCCGCACTTTCGCACAAGGTACTGTTCAGTAGTGCGGGGCCCGACGTGGGCCGAGGTCCGCGGCGGTTCCAGGCTCCTCAGAGCGCCTGTGCCGTGGTGATCACACCCATCACGAGGACGAGCACAAGAACGATCAACTTGAAGCGCTCCTGTGGGATCCGCTCCAGTATCCGCTTGCCGATCCAGCTGCCGGCGATGCTCGCAATGGCCATCGCGGGGAGGTGCGCAAGCACGCTGCCGGTGATGAAGCCTTGCGAAGCGTACACCATGCTCCTGGACAGGTCCACGCCCATATCGATCCAGGCGCTGGTACTGACGAACACCATCTTCTCCAGGTCGAACGCGGCCAGGGTGACCCCACGGATAGCACCTCCCGTTCCTGCAAGCCCCGCGACGGACCCGCTCAACAGCCCTCCCAAAAGTGCGTTGCGCCTGTTGGCCTGAAGGCGCCAATTCCGCTTCAGCAACAAGGTGGTCGCGAGGAACATCAGCAACACCCCCAGTGCAAGCATGAGCGAACGTGGTTCCATGAAGAACGTGAGCCTTGCCCCGACCAATACCCCGACCACGGCCGGTATCCCCAACCATAGTAACAGGTAGCGCGATACTTCCTGTCGGAAGAGGAAGATCTTGGCCGCATTGCTGAAGACATGGAACAGAGCTGTAAGCCCCAATGCCTGATCGAACGGCAGGAAGAACGCGGCCAGGGGCATGGCGAGCATGGAGGAGCCGAAGCCACCGATGGTACCCAACACCTCCGCCACGAGCAGCAAGGCGAAGAAAAGGAGGTGATCCATGGATGCCCCCTCAGCCCCGAGCGAGCTGTTCCAGGCGCGCCTTGTTCTTGATCCGGATGCTCCGGCCCTGCGTATCGATCAGGGCATCCTCCTTCAACTCGGTCAGGCAGCGGATCAATGATTCGGTGGCGGTTCCAACGATGGTCGCGAGGTCCTCACGGCTCATGTGCAGGCCGAGATCGGCATCATCACCGGTGCCGAAGCGCTCATGCACCCTCAGCAGCGCCTGGGCCACCCGCTGGCGCACACTGGAGTAGGCCAGCTGCAGCAGATGTTCCTCCATCTCGCGCGCATCGCCGGCAAGCATCTTGATGAAGCGGATGCTGACATCGCGGTCCTTGTAGAGCAGGGATAGGAGGTCCTCCCTCGGGATCAGTGCCACCTCGGTGTCCTCCAGCGCCTCGGCCGTCTCCACGGCGCGACCATTCTCGAACATCCCCATGTACCCCACGAGGTCGCCGTTGCCATGCAAGCCGGTGACCAGCTCCTTGCCATCGTGGTTGATCTTGAAGGTGCGCACCTTCCCGCTCACCACATACGGGACCTGGCGCAGTTCATCCCCCTCATGGAAGATGGTCTCCTTCTTCTTGAACTCCCTCGTACGGCGCTCCTTGGCAAGATCCTTCAGCGGGTCGAGGGACCTTGCCTGATCAATGAACCGATTGAAGCCCTCAAAGCCCTTGTCGAAGCCCTTGCGGAACAGATCACTGCGCTTGAGGCGACCTTCGATCGCATTGAGCAGTTCGCTTTCCTCGAAGGGCTTGGTGAGGTAATCATCGGCGCCGAGCTCCATCCCCTTGCGCACATCGCCACGTTCGGCCTTGGCACTGAGGAAGACGAATGGCACCTCCGCGGTGGCGGGATCGCGACCGAGCATGTGAAGCACCCCGTAGCCGTCGAGCTCGGGCATCATGATGTCACAAAGCACCAGGTCGGGGACCTCCTTGCGGGCGGCTTCCACCCCCTTCCTTCCGTTCTCCGCCTTGATGACACGGTAATTGGCAAGCTCGAGGATCTCGGCGGTGTTCTCGCGCATGTCGGCATCGTCCTCGATCAACAGGATCGTCTTCATTGGGAGAGGTGTTGCGGTAGTTCGACCTTGAAGGTGGTGGCGCCGGGGCGGCTCGTGAATGAGACCGAACCACCCATGAGGTCGAGGTATCGTTTGACGAGGTTGAGGCCAAGACCCGTGCCCTGGATGGTGACGGCGTTACTGCCACGGAAGAAGCGTTCGAAGAGGTGGACCTGGTCCTCCGCTGGAATGCCCATCCCCTCATCGGTCACGGTGATGAACACCCGTCCTCCTTCAATGGTCGTGTGCAGGTGGATCGGTCTGTCCTCCGGGCTGTACTTCACGGCATTGGTCACCAGGTTGGTGATGATGTTGCTGAGCATCTGCAGATCCAGCGTGACATTGCGTTCGGCACCATCGTGATCATAGGTGATGGTCTGCCCGGAGCGGGTAAGTGCGCGCAGCTCCTCGATCAGTTCGATGCATTGGTGCACCAGATCGGCGGCAGCGGGTTGCACCACCACCTGGCCCTGTTCGATCCGCTCCAGGGACAGGAACTCGTTCAGCATGGCGGTCATCTCGCGCACCTTGCCACGGATCCGCGCCACGTGCTTGCCCACCCGCTCGTCGCCAGCATCATCGGTGTATCTGGCGATCAGGTCCACGCTGCTCATGATGGTGCTGAGCGGGGTCCTGAACTCATGGCTTGCCATGGCCACGAAGCGGCTCTTGAGGGCATGAAGCTCACGTTCCTTGTCGAGCGCCTCACGCAATCCGCGTTCCGCTTCCATCAACTGCAGCGTCCGCTGTTCCACCCGGTCCTCGAGCTCCTGGTTCGATCGCTGCAGCGCCTTCTCCGCCTCATGCCGTAGCGTGATGTCCGTGACGAGGCCCATCACATAGGAATGACCGTCGAGCTGGAAGTGGTTCAGGCTGATCTCGACCGGGAACTCGGAGCCGTCCTTGCGCCTGCCCCGTAGGTCCATGCCGATCCCCATGGAGCGGTTGACAGGCCTCTGGTGATAGGTCCGACGGTGTTCCATGTGACGATCGCGCATCTGATCGGGGATGAGCACCTCGACCGGTCGGGAAAGGAGGTCCTTGCCCGCATACCCGAACATCATGGCCAGCCGTGGGTTGTGCATGAGGATGACCCCGCTCGCATCCACCACCACCAGCCCTTCAGCAGCGGTCGTGAACAGCATCTCGCAGATGCGTGCAACATCCGCAGGGCCGAAGGTTTCGACCGTGGTGTTCGACATGCGACCAAGGTAGCTGGCTGCCTGCATCGGTCAACCGGAAGGTCCTGCAGCACGCCATTGATCGGCGCCTGTCCGTTCATCGAACACACGCCACTTGCTCATTGGCGGGGCATAGAGGTTGAGGGTGAATGCCCGGGTGGTCCCCGGGTTCTGGAAGCGATGGATGGAGTTCTTCCGCGGAAGCTCCATCATCTCACCGGTGCGGAACCGTGACGCCTTCCGCAGTCGCAGGGAGCCGTTATCGGCCAGGTCGAACCGTTCGGTGACCAGGTCCCCGCCGAGCACCTTGATCCAGGCGGCTTCGCTATCGTAATCATGGATGCTCGTGCGCTGTCCCGGTTCGAAGCAGATGACGAGCAGCTCGAAACGCGCGTTCCGGACCACGCAGTTCCGGGTATAGTTCGCAGGGTCCCAGCGCAGATAGGGCATCAGATCGAGGCTCGCCGCGCTGTAACGTTCCAGGATCGCCCCGAACCGAGCTGCTTCCGGCTCCCGGAGCAGCTCGCGAACGAGCTCGCCAACACTCGAAAGCGGTGTCGTCAAGGGCGGAACGCGTTCCTTGGGCATGCTGGCAAACGTACCGGGACCCAGGACCGTGCGATCTGACGATCGTCAGTCCCGAGCGGGGTGCTTGGGAGCCACCTTCCTAGCAGGTTCCGTGAGGATCCTCACGAACAAGGCCGGACGGGGGTCGGAAATTCGCGACATGGCTTGGAAGGATACGATGCTGTACAGCATCCTGGGGTTCAAGTGCCCCTATTGCCACACCGGGGATTTCTTCGTGTCACATCCATATGATCTGAGACACACGGGCGATGTGCATGACCATTGCGGCCATTGTGGTCGCCGGTTCAACATCGAGCCCGGGTTCTACTACGGAGCGATGTACGTTTCCTATGCCATCGGGGTCGCGGCCATGGTCACGGTCTGGGTGGCATGCAGTATCCTCTTCCCCGACCTCTCCCCGACCGGGCTGGTGATCGCGATCCTATCCACCTTGTTGGTGGGTGCACCCTATTTCTACGCCCTCAGCAAGATCATCTGGGCGAACCTCTTCTTCAAGTACGATCGCAAGAGCGCTGGCCCGGGCGACCAGGTGGGTCATTGACGGATAGCGGTAACTTGCCCGCATGTTCGTCGACCCCGAATTGAAGCGTGCGATCGATCAAGTTGGCATCCGAAAGCGGGTCCCTGCAGGTACGGAGCTCATGCGGGTCGGGGATGCGATCACGCACATCCCGATCGTGGAACGGGGCAGCTTGCGGATACTCGCCCAGGACGGTGAAGGGCACGAGCGGTATCTCTACCACATCCTTGCCGGGGAATCCTGTGCCTCCTCGCTCACCTGCTGCGTGTCCAAACGGATGAGTGCGGTGCAGGCCATCGTGGAGGAGGAGGCCGACCTGCTGCTGATCCCGGTGCGGTACGTGGATGAGTGGATGGCCTATCCGGAATGGCGGAAGTACGTGAACGAGGTACAGGCCCAACGTTTCCAGGAGCTGCTCGAAGCCTTTGAAGTGGTGGCCTTCCGCCGACTGGACGAACAGCTTTGGAATTACCTGGTCAAGCGCACGCAGGCTTCCGGGGAACATGTCCTTCACCTGACCCATCAGCAGATCGCGGATGAGCTGAGCTCACCACGTGAAGTGATCACCCGGTTGCTTCAACAATTGAAGGTGCGCGGCATGGTGACATTGGGCCGCGGTGTGGTCGAGGTGCATCCGGTCGCTTGACCGGGGTCGCTTACTTCTCCACCGGTGCACCCGCCTTCTTCCAGGCGCTCATTCCACCATCAAGATCAAGGACCTCCTTGAATCCCATGTCGCGCAGCATGTTCCTGGCATCTTCACTGCGACCACCCGCTGCGCAATAGAGCCTCACGGGCTTCTCCTTGTCCAGCTCCCCGATACGGGACTTGAAGTCATCGCTGAACCAATCGATGTGGAGCGCTCCGTGGATATGCCCGCCATTCCATTCCTGCGGCGTACGCACATCCACGAGCTGGACACCACCCTTGGCCAGTTCGGCCTGGAGGGTCGCAACATCCACGGTGTTCGGGGACTGGGCCATGGTCACATTGACAATGGTCCCCAGCAGAAAGGTCGAAAGGAGGGCTATCCGGCGCATGATCGGAGGGTTTGACGGTCTAAAGATGCGGAGCGATGGCGTCATGGAGCTGTGCGGCGCTCATGACCCCGGACCGGCGCCAGACCACCTTCCCGTTCTTGAAGATCATCAGGGTGGGCACACCGCGCACTTGGTAGGCCTGTGCGGCTGCGGGGTTCTTGTCCACGTCGACCTTGATCACCGACGCGCGGTCGCCCACCGAGCCCTTGAACTCAGCGAGGATGGGCGGCATCATCTTGCAGGGTCCGCACCATTCGGCGAAGAAGTCCACAAGTACCGGCTTATCCCCGGCTATGATCTCCTGGAAGGTCATGATCGTGCGT
>JAGQVR010000508.1 GCA_020437875.1 Flavobacteriales bacterium | reverse complement strand
AGCTATGCTGTTGGGAGTCGACCCTATCATCAGACTACTTGTGAGCACCGGGCTTGTTGGATTGCTGATGTCGACCACATTCAGTTCATCCGAAAAATCATCCACCACATAGGCATAGTTGCCGGAGATAGCTATCGAAACAGGACTTTCCCATATCCAAAGGCTACCAGTGAGCACCGGGCTTGCAGGGTTACTGATGTCGATCACCTTCAGGTCGTCGGAAGTAATATCCACCACATAGGCATGATCGCCCGAGACAGCCACGGAGCTTGGGTTCGGTCCGACCCCGAGGTTACCACTGAGCACTGGGTTCGTAGGAGTGCTGATGTCAATCACTTTCAGGTCTTCGGAATCAAGATCCACCACGTAGGCATAGTTGCCCGATACGGCTACGGAAAATGGAAGTGGTCCAATGCCCACGCTTCCTGCCAGGACCGGCGCAGCAGGATCGCTGATGTCGATCACCTTCAGGTCGTCCGAAAAAAAATCCACCACGTAGGCGTAATTGCCCGATACGGCCACGGACCGTGGGCTGCTTGCAAGGCTCAAGCTCCCCGCTGTGCTGAGGCAGGATATATCATTGCCATAGGCTGGGGGTAAATTACCAGCACCGAAGAGGGACTCGGCGCCGAGCTCCTGCCAACTCGCGTTCCCCTCCGCATCGCTGGTCAGGATCTTCTTGTCAGCCTGGGTACCGTCCTTCAGCTGGAAGGTACCTTCCACATCCAGGTCCTGGCTGGGGGTAGTGGTGCCGATGCCCACCCGTCTGCCATTGCTATGCACCGTATCACCGCTCAGCACCCAGTCGCCATCATCGGCCATCTCGGCGGTCTTCGCATGCAGCGCATAAGGCACGCTCAACAGCTGCTGGGCACCCACGCTCGTGTAGCTGCTCCCACCCGCAGGGTCCATCCCCACCTCCAGAAAGTAGGGGCCGGCGCTCCAATCAATGGCCGCGAAGGTGCCGGTACCCGGAGTTCCATTGCCCACCTCCAGGGAGAAGAGGCCCAGGTCGTTCGTGGTAGGGCTGTGCGTCTCCGAGTACACCACCGTACCCACGG
>JAGQVR010000507.1 GCA_020437875.1 Flavobacteriales bacterium | reverse complement strand
ATCGGTGCGCCTCCGGGTTACGTGGGTTACGAGGAAGGTGGTCAGCTCACCGAGAAAGTGCGCCGTCGCCCCTACTCCATCATCCTGCTGGACGAGATCGAGAAGGCCCACCCGGATGTCTTCAACCTGCTGCTGCAGGCGCTGGACGACGGCAAGATGACGGACAGCCTCGGCCGCCACATCGACTTCAAGAACGCCATCATCATCATGACCTCGAACATCGGGGCGCGTGATCTGAGCGATTTCGGCAAGGGCGTGGGCTTCGGCACCGCCGCCAAGGCGGCCGGCCAGGATGACAGCAACCGCGGGATCATCGAGAAGGCACTGAAGAAGGCCTTCGCTCCCGAGTTCCTGAACCGGATCGACGACATCATCATGTTCAACTCGCTGAAGCGCGAGGACATCCACAAGATCATCGACATCGAACTGGGCCACCTCTACAAGCGGATCAGTGAGCTGGGCTACGAGCTGAAGCTGACCGACGAGGCGAAGGACTTCCTGGGGGAGAAGGGCTACGATGAGAAGTTCGGTGCCCGTCCGTTGAAGCGGGCGATCCAGAAGTTCATCGAGGATCCCATGGCCGAGGAGATCATCAACCAGGGCGTGGAGGAAGGTGACAAGATCACGGTGGGCCTGAACAAGGAGAAGACCGACCTGCAGATCAAAGTGACCAAGGGCAAGAAGAAGACCTCGAAGGCCGAGGGCGATGGCAAGGAGTTGCCGCCCGCGAGTGAGTGAGAAGTCTTAGCGTTATGGAACGGCCCTCCGAAAGAGGGCCGTTCTGCATTCTGGGTGATCGAGAGAACGAGAACCGGCATGGATGGTATTCATACATGAGTTAGTTTAGTCGGTGAGGTGCATGTTGTCATGCGGAAGACCCTGAACTGGTTGAGTGTTCCTCGATGTAAGTACGATACTGATCATGGATGCGAAAGGCGAACTTGTGCGGACCGTAATGTTACAGAACCAAGGCGTTCTGGAACTGAACACGCGTGAGCTGCCAGCAGGCTTGTACCTGCTCACGGTAGCGGGCGCCAGTTTCTCCACCAAACTCACGGTTCAGCGTTAGTGCA
>JAGQVR010000506.1 GCA_020437875.1 Flavobacteriales bacterium | reverse complement strand
ACGACCGGGGCTTCCAATTGAACTGGCTGGAGCTTAGCGCAGGATCACCAACCGCTCCTTGCAGGTCTTCTCACTGGCGCTGATCTTCACCATGTACAGGCCGCTGGCGAGTTCACCGTTGAGATCAAGTACTTGGTTCACGTAACCATCCTGCGCCACGATGCCGCGCGCACACAAGCTTGCCGCTCAGCTCGTAGATGTCCACATGCATGATCTCCGCTTCCACTGCCGTGATGTTGATGAAAAGCTGTTCACCGCTGTTCGGGTCCGGGTAGATCCTGGCGTGACCAAGCGAAGGACCCGCCACCAGGGCGGCCGCTTCACAGGACAGCGGACAGCTTCCACAGCAGTCGATCCCTTCTTCATCGCCATTCATGATACCGTCCGTGCAGGTCGGGGTCGGAGGAGCCGATCCGCAGTCCAGGCTGTCGGTGATGTTAGCAACGCAGACCTGAGACCTGCGCAGGATCTTCCGTCCCCGGAGACCCTGCGTCTTAGATCCGCCTTGATCCAGTTCCTTTTCCACCTTTTGCTTGGCCAACCCCGCATCAATTCTGCGGGGCCTCGGCCAAAAGGCGCACTGTGCGGTGAGGTCATCCCGGCGAAAGTCGGGAGTGGACGGCCACGCACGCTGTATCTGAGGGGTCCGCAAAGCGGCTCGGCCATCGGGACATAAGAAGGCGTCGGTATGACCTCAACAGGGCCCTCCGTCCACAGTGACCTTGCGTCTCCCGCCTCCCGTGAACGCAATTCCCTTTCCACCTTTTGAATGCGCAAAAGGTGGAGCCAAAAGGCGACCATCCCGGGTCGAGCCCGGGACAGGCTTACAAAGTCCAGCCGCTCGGCTATCCCACCGGCTTTTCTTTTTTAAACACCCAACGCCTGGCGCGTACTACACTCAGGCAGGCGCACTGATCGTGGACGTCCGCGCACGTTGTATCTGAGGGGTTCGCAAAGTGGCCAGGGCGTTTGTGTTTGGCAGGGCGTGCTATTGCCTTTCGCACTCACCACTCACAATGACCGTCGATGAGTAACGAAGCGATGAACGAGTACTTGCCTACTGCGAACTGCCTA
>JAGQVR010000505.1 GCA_020437875.1 Flavobacteriales bacterium | reverse complement strand
CGCTGTTGACCATCGGGCGGTGGGACGGTCGCCGCACGGCCGCACTCAGCACCGCGGTCACGACAAGCCCGGCGAACAGGTACAACGGAAACCTCATGCCATCCACCACCAGCGAGCGTCAGTAGGTTCGACGGTTGCTTGACCAGCGAAGCAACAGCACGGCCGGTATGGCGAGTACCATCATGATCAAGGCGGCACCGCTACCGCACCCGAGGCCCAGCACGGAGACAAGTACGAGTGCTGAACGGGGCGGCCCTTCCTGCGTTCCGGGACGAGCGAACAATAGGATGCCGAGCAACACGACGGCCAGCCCGAGTTGGGAACGGACAATGCCCGCACCCAGCGCCATTACGGCGGCCCACACCGTCAGTGATCGCGTATCAGCTGCAGTTCCGCGGAGACCGAACCGGCCTGAACCATATCCCAGACCGGCCGCGACCAGGATGGCGAAGACCAGGTTCGGGACATCGTACACGGAAAAATGACCCATCTGGTCCAATATGAAGCCCTTCCAATCCATGCGCAGCGCGTTTGGGCCAAAGCTAGCCAGTTCATCCCGCAGGCATCCGCCCATTCGCTATCTCCGTATGTTTGCAAGTATGCGACCAGGGGTCTATTGCACAGTGGCATGCGCGGCACTTACCGCATTGAGCTTCGGGCAGACCATGACCCTTGCCTCCGGCACCATGACGATCGCCGCAGGTACCACGGTGGAACTGATCGGAGGCATCGACTGGCAGATCGCGTCCGGCGCGACCTTGGTGAATGATGGACTCATCGAACTCGGCTCCACCGCATCCATTGCGGAATCCAGTGGTTCACCCATTACCGGTGCTGGCACGGAACATGCCGCGGGCGATCTTTCCGCTCCGTTCAGCGAAGTGGACCCCGGCGGACTTGGTCTTGTGCTCACAATGCCTGCAGCCTTGGGGACCTTCGACCTGGTGAGGGGGCATACTCCATTGCTCGCCAACGGAAGCATCGAGAGTATCGCACGGTGGTATCGCTTGCAGGCATCCCCCGTTCCTGGTAACGCATTGGACATGGTATTGCATTACGACCCCACAGAATTGAACGGTGGGGATCCGGCCGA
>JAGQVR010000504.1 GCA_020437875.1 Flavobacteriales bacterium | reverse complement strand
TCGGACTCTCCCTTCCTCGGCCCATCCATCGTCAATTCTGACGGTGGGTCCGGAAAAGGTCACAGGTGCGCACCGAAGAAATGCTTCATGTGCAGCATTGATCCACCGGATCGCTACGGCATCGCGTACGAGATCCGATAGATCAGGTCCGCATGATCATCGCTTACAAGCAGGCTACCGTCCGGTGCTACCAATACATCCACCGGTCGACCCCAGGCCTTGGACCCTTCCAGCCAGCCTTCGGCGAAGATCTCGGTGCTCACCGATCCATCTGCGGCGGGGTAGGCCACGGCGACCCGATAGCCGATGGGGGTGGAGCGGTTCCAACTGCCATGTTCGGCAATGAAGATCGCATTGCGGTACTTCTCCGGGAATTGTGTGCCCGTGTAGAAACGCATGCCCAGTGGCGCCACATGTGGACCCAATTTGGCCACAGGAGGGACGAACTCGGAACAATTACGCTCTTCGCCGAACTCCGGATCGGGCACGTCGCCTTCATGGCAGAACGGGTAACCGAAGTGTTGGCCTGCGCTGTCCAAACGGTCCAGTTCGCAGTTGGGCAGGTCGTCCCCCATCATGTCACGTCCGTTCTCTATGAACCAAAGCTTGCCGGTCCTCGGGTCCCAATCGAACCCGACCGTGTTGCGCACACCGTGCGCGATGATCTCCGGATCGCCGCCGTCCAGATCCATCCGCGTCATGGATGCGAAGATGGGATCCTCGCTCAAGCAATTGTTGCAGGGCGCACCCACCGGCACGTAGAGCATGTCGTCCGGACCGAAGGCGATGAACTTCCAACCGTGATGGCCATCGTCCGGGTACATGTCCGTCACCAAGCTCGGGGTGGGCGGGTCATCCAGCCTTTCTTCAATGTTCTCCAATTTGAGGATGCTGCTGACGGCGCTCACGTACAGGTCGCCGTTGCGGAACGCCACGCCCACAGGCATGCGCAGGTCCTTGGCAACGACGAACACGGTATCCGCGGTGCCGTCATGATCGCGGTCCACCACGGCATGCACCACCCCCTCACCGCGTGAGCCAACGAACAGGGTTCCCTTATCACCCCAACACATGGCGCGGGCATTGGTAACGCCCTTGGCATAGATGGATA
>JAGQVR010000503.1 GCA_020437875.1 Flavobacteriales bacterium | reverse complement strand
TGACGCTGCTCTTAACTGCGGGTGGCCTCGGATATTGCCCCGAATTTATCCCAACTTCGGCCCATCATGCGAGGGCTGCCGCGCATTCCGGACCTGCTCACGACCGCGAACCTAGTCTGTGGAACGGCTTCCATCCTGCTGGCCTCCCAGGGACAGCTAACGATGGCCTGTTGGCTTGTGTTCGCCGGGGCGGCCTTCGATGTGCTGGACGGGCTGGCCGCCCGGGCCCTGGGCGGGGGCACCGACCTGGGCAAACAATTGGACAGCCTGGCGGACCTGGTGACGTTCGGGGTGGCGCCTGCATTCTCCTTGTTCATGGCCGCCTCGCCCGTGACGACAGGACTTCCGGAATGGCCGGTCGGGGCCTCAGCCATGGCACTTGTCGTGGCATCCACTTGGCGGCTGGCGCGGTTCAACATCGACGACCGGCAATTCTCCGGGTTCTTGGGAATGCCCACTCCGGCCAACGGGCTGACCTGGATCTCAGTGGTACTCGTGATCACCGGGGAAGGTCTGCATGGTGGACCAGGGACCCACCAACTGCGGTCGGTCTGCGTGGAAATGGCGAACTCGCCCTCTGCGTTGCTGGCCGCGTGCGTTGGCATGGCCGTGCTCATGCTCTCCTCCATCCCCCTCCCCTCCCTGAAGTTCAAGCACTTCGGCTGGCGGGGGAACGAGGTGATCTACCTCCTGCTGGGCATCGGGGCGGTGCTGGTGATGCTGTACGGGGTGCTGGCGGTGCCGCTCATCCTGGTGCTGTACCTGCTCAGTCCGCTTTGGGGCCGGGTGTTCCTGAAGGTTGGGTGATGACGGCGTCGAGGGTCGACCCGCTGGGTCGACGCTACGGGTGCCAGGCCAAACGACCGGACCGGAGGGACCGATATGGGTGCCCTGACAGCGTTCCTGTGCTCATCTTTGCAGCATGAAGACCTTCCGCGCCGCCATCGATGTGATGCCCCACGACAACCTGCTGGACCCGCAGGGAAAGGCCGTTTCCGGCAGCATGAAGAACCTGGGGCTGCCCGAGATCACGGGCGTGCGCATCGGCAAGCACATCACGTTGGAGGTGCAGGCCGCCGATCAGGCCGCCGCGGAGGCCAAGGTGGAGGAGGCCTGCAGGAAGCTGCTGGCCAACCAGGTG
>JAGQVR010000502.1 GCA_020437875.1 Flavobacteriales bacterium | reverse complement strand
GTTGACCGATGAGGAAGCCTGGGACGTGGCCGCCTTCGTGAATTCACAGCCACGACCCGTCAAGGACCTCACGGGCGACTGGCCCGACATCAGCAAGAAACCGATCGACCATCCGTTCGGACCCTATTCGGATACCTTCACCGAAACGCAGCACAAATACGGACCCTTCGGTCCGATAGCTGAGGCAAGGAAGAAGGAGAAATAGAACGGAGGATCGGACGAACAAAGGATCATACGATGAGCGACATCCAACACCCCCCCGGCTGCACCTGCGGTGCGCATGATGACAATGGCATGGATCGCCGCCAGGCGCTCCGTTCGCTCGGCGCGCTGGGTGCCGGCCTCACGCTCGGACCCACCGTCGCGCTTGGCGCCTTTTCGGACAGTGCGCGGAGGGAGGAGCTGACCGGGGCACGTGCCGTACAACAAGGCAAGGCGCAGAAGTTCACCATGCTCTACACGAGCGACATCCACTCCCAGTTGCACACGCACGACGAGTTCTTCATGGAGAACGGCAAGCCCGTGTACAAGAAGCGCGGTGGCTATGGCGTCCTGAAGACGATGGTGGACACGCTGCGCGCGGAGGACCCGGCGAACACCGTCGTGATCGACGGCGGCGACTGCTTCCAAGGTGGTGGCGTGGCGGCGATGAGCGAGGGCCGCGCGATCGTTCCGCTCATGAACCGCGTCGGCTATGACCTGGTCCTGCCTGGCAACTGGGAGGTGGTCTATGGCAAGGAGAATATGTTGAAGGACCTCGGTGGTTACCAGGCCTCGAAGATCTGCGCCAACATGTGGCACGAGCAGCTGGCGGACTTCTGTGGGGACATGCGCGACCCGAATGCCGAACTGGCCGGCGAGCTCATCTTCCCGCCGTACTGGACCACGATCGTGGCCGGCGTGAAGATCGGCTTCATCGGCTACAACGACCCGCTCACGCCGAAGCGGCAATCCCCAGAGTATAGCTGCGGCATCAAGTTCACGAAACCCGAGCTGAACGTGGCGCGCTACATCCGCCACCTGCGCGAATACGAGCAGTGCGCCATGGTCTTCCTCGTCACGCACATGGGTCTGGCGCAACAGGTCGACCTCGCCAACAAACCCGAGGTGGATGGCGCGGACCTGATCCTCGGTGCCGATACCCATGAGCGGGTGCGCAAGCCC
>JAGQVR010000501.1 GCA_020437875.1 Flavobacteriales bacterium | reverse complement strand
GGGTTCTCCGTCTTGCTGATGTTCACCCCGAAGATCACCTCGGCCGAACCGCGCGGCTTGATGTCGATCGTGTTGCCGCCGAAGATCCGGTCGAAGGCCTCGCCCTTCACCTTGATGGCCGGGATCAGGCTCTTCTGGGCGCTCTCGCTGTCCTGCTCAACGCGGTCCAGCCAGTAGTTCTCCATGCTGCGCTCCATGTCGTAGTTGAGGTACTCCTCCAACGACATGCTCATGGGTGGTCTGTAGTCGAAGGCCCCGCCCACGGAGCTGCGCATGATGTACTGGCCCGTCTCCGGATCGTACTCCACATCGTTCTGGATGTTGTTCGGATCGCCCAGGTTGATGCTGCCACTGCTCTGCCCTCCCGGGGTGAGCGGATCGGTGATCGGGAACTGGAGGTTCACCGGCGAATCCACCTGCAGCTGGAAGACCTCGAGCACGATGTCCAATGCCTGCCCGTCCACGGCCCAAGAGGCCAGCAGCACGACCGCCAACGTCCGCAGCAATGCTCGGCAGAATGGTCGGAGGACGGTGTGGCGTTCCATGTGGACGAAGACCGGGTCCGGTCAGAGGTTCTTCAGGGTTAGCCGGATGAGTTCTTCCAGTGCCGGGCCCTCACCACCATGTTCCTGTAGCACCGCGTTCATCGCACGTTCCGCCTTCAGCCGATCCAGGCCCAGTGAGGTCAGTGCCGATAACGCCTCGGTCCGCAGGGTATTGCCCCCACCCGCAACGGCCACGCGCCCGGGCATCGGCACGGCGGCCAGCTTGCCCTGCAGTTCGGCGATGATCCGCTGTGCCAGCTTGGGACCGATCCCCTTGATGCCCTTCAGCATCGATTCATCGCCAACGAGGATGGCCGTGTGCACGTCCTGTGCGCTCCGGGCTCCCATGATGGCCATGCCGATGGTGGCGCTCACACCCTGCACTTCGATCAGGCGCCGAAAGAGCTGGCGGTCCTCCCGATCGGCGAAGCCGAACAGCCGATGCTCGCTCTGGCCCGAACGCACATCCACCGAGACCGCGTAATGAACGAACAATCGGATGGTGCCGTTCGTTGGAAGCGTAGCGAGCACCGACGCGGGTGCATGGACCAGATAGCCCACACCGCCGCACTCGAGGACCACATGGTCCACGCCAGTGTGCAAAAGAGTTCCGTTCAGGCTATCGAT
>JAGQVR010000500.1 GCA_020437875.1 Flavobacteriales bacterium | reverse complement strand
TCACAGCGGCCTCATCCCGCGCCTGGTGGCCGAGGGCTACAAGGGTCCCATCTGGTCCACACCGGCCACCCGTGACCTCTGTGCCATCATGCTGACGGATAGTGCCCACATCCAGGAGTACGACTTCCAGTACGATGTGAAGCGGGCCCGGCAGCGGGGAAGGGAAGAGGAACTGGAAGGACCCCTGTACACCAAGGATGATGTGCCGCCGGCCATGGACCTCTTCCGCACCATCGGTTACAACGAACCCACGGAGATCGGCCCGGGCATCACGCTCACGTATACCGATGCCGGGCACATCCTCGGTAGCGCTGCGGTGCACCTGGACATCACCAACGACGGTCGCACCCTTCACTTCACCTTCACCGCCGATGTCGGCCGCTATGTGGATCGTATCCTGCCCGAACCCGTGCCTTTCCGCCAGGCGGACGTGATCGTGTGCGAGAGCACCTACGGCGACCGCGACCACGCGCCCGTGAAGGAGGCCGAGGCCGAGCTCCTGAAGTATGTGACCGAAGTGTGCGTGGAGGGCAGGGGCAAGTTGATCATACCCGCCTTCAGCGTGGGCAAGACGCAGGAACTGTTGTACACCCTCAACAGCCTGAGCAACGATGGTCACCTGCCGCGCCTTCCGGTCTTCGTGGATAGCCCGCTGGCCATTGGTGCCACGGAGATAGCCCGCACCTACAGCGATCTCTTCCGGGATGAAGTGCGCGCCGAGCTCGCGAAGGATCCCGACCTATTCGCTTTTCCCGGCGTGGAGTTCGTGCGCAGCCCCGAGAGGAGCAAGCAGCTGAACGAGGTGAAGGAACCTTGCATCATCATCTCGGCCAGTGGGATGATGGAGGCGGGACGCATCAGGCACCACTTGCGCAACTCCCTGCACGACCCGGCAAACGCGGTGCTGGTGGTGGGCTTCTGCGCGCCGGGCACCCTCGGCGACCAGCTGCTGCGCGGGGTGGAGGAGGTGAGCATCTTCGGCGACCGCATCCCCGTGAAGGCACGTATCCTGCGCATGGACTTCTACAGCGCCCATGCCGATCGCGGCGAGCTGGTGCGCTACCTCTCCTGCCAGCGACCGGACCAGGTGCGCCGGACCTTCCTGGTGCACGGTGTCGATCAGAGCCTGGAGGGCCTGCGCGGTCTGCTGGAAGCGGAGGGCTTCAAGCAGGTCATCATCCCGAAGCGGGGACAGCGGTTCGAGTTG
>JAGQVR010000499.1 GCA_020437875.1 Flavobacteriales bacterium | reverse complement strand
GGCGATGTACGCGCCTTCCGCTTTGACAAGGCCGGCGTTCAGGGCATGGGCGATACCGATGCGGGGTTCATCCATGATCCGTACCCGGTCGTCTTTCCTCTCCCATTCTTTCGCGATCGCCCGGCTCCCGTCGGTGGAATCGTTGTCGATCAGCAGCAACTGCCAGGCATCGAAGCGCTGGTGCGCGATGCTGGCTATGGCGGCATCGATCGTCTTCTCCGCATTGTGGTATGGGAGCAGGACGGTTACCATGGCGTGGTTTGCGAAGTTGGCAATTGATACTGGCCAACTACCTTTCGGATGTAACACATTCCCAATGACTTCCACCATCGACCATAGGCAGATCCGCAGAATGATCGAAGCAGGTGACCCGCCACAGGCGGTCTATGACCAATTGCATGGCGACAAACTTCAGGTGGATGAGGGGTTGGCTGATAGCGTCCGTTTTGTACCCACCCTGGCTCGGCGTGCGAAGTACCAGAGCTATCAACGCGCCTTGATCGGCTTGCTCGTACTGGCGATACTGTACAAGATCGTGGTGTTGATCCCGCAAGCGATGTCCCACGGAGCGAACGAGCTGATACTCCCGGTCATTTTTGGGGTTGGACAGGTCGTGATGCTGATCGGCGTCGTGCGCTACTGGCGCAGGATCTTCCTGTTCGTAACGATACTGGCCTTCTTCGAGTTGAACCAGATGCGCTCGCTTAGTACGATGGAACCACGGGACTTGATCTGGTTCGGGGTTTTGGTGGCGATCGGACTGACGTCCATCCCGTTGATCATGAATCTCACCCCCGACTATGTGGTGAAGAACGTTGCATATAGGAACGCTGAAGGGCAGGAACGCATCAAGAAGGTGGCGGTGTTCGCGGATTGAACCTTTCAAGCTGTCGCTCGCACCGACGGACTCTTCAAGCCTGCGCTAGCGCCTTTAGCACCACCTCCGCCTTCTTCGCGCCGATCTCCGCCACCACATCCTCGGGCAGTGCCTCCTGGATCCCCTTGATGCTGCCGAAACGCTTCAGCAGTTTCTGCGCGGTGCTCGGTCCGATCCCGGCGATGCCTTCCAGGCCCGTCTTGATGATACGCTTGCTCCGGCGTCCACGATGATGCGTGATGCCGAACCGATGGGCTTCGTTCCGCATATGCTGGATCACCTTCAGGCTGCTGCTCCGCTTGTCGATGTGGAGTGGAACGGGGTCGCCGGGGAA
>JAGQVR010000004.1:15282-38657 GCA_020437875.1 Flavobacteriales bacterium | reverse complement strand
CACGTCCATGATGGCATTGTCAGCCAGCACCAGGCTCACGGGATACATGCCACCGCTCACAGCCTTCCCGAGGATGACCACATCGGGGCGTTCGCCGCTGTGCTCGCTGCACAACATCCGGCCGGTGCGGGCGATACCGGTCTGCACCTCATCCGCCATGAAGAGCACGTTCTTTGCCCGGCATGCCCGGATGGCCCTGGCGATGAAATCATCCGCCGGCACAAAGACACCCGCTTCCCCCTGGATCGGCTCCACGAGGAAGGCGCAGACGTTGGGGTCCTCCAGCGCCTTCTCCAACGCGGGTATGTCGTTGTAGGGGATTACCACGAAGCCGGGTGTGTACGGACCGAAGTCGGTGTTGCTGTCCGGGTCGGTGCTGGCGCTGATGATGGTGATCGTCCGCCCGTGGAAGTTCCCAGCGCAGACGATGACCTTCGCCTGGTCCTTCGCGATGCCCTTCTTCTCATAGCCCCAGCGGCGCGCGAGCTTCAGCGCGGTCTCCACGGCCTCGGCGCCGGTGTTCATCGGCAGCATCTTCTCGTAGCCGAAGGTCTTGCAGACATACTCCGCATAGCTCCCCAACTTGCTGTTGTAGAACGCACGCGAGGTGAGCGTGATCTCGGCGGCCTGCTCCTGCATGGCCTTCACCAGGCGTGGGTGGCAGTGGCCCTGGTTCACCGCGCTGTAGGCACTAAGGAAGTCGTAGTAACGCTTGCCATCCACGTCCCAGACGAAGACACCCTGCCCACGGTCCAGCACCACCGGCAGCGGGTGGTAGTTGTGGGCCCCGTATTTGTCCTCGAGGGCGATGGCTTGCTGGGTGCGGGTGTTGAGGCGGGTCTCTTGCATGGCTTGATGGACGCGGCTTAGCCGCTGAACAAGGCCGCAAAAGTAGGGTATCTTCGCCGCCTTGTCCGAACGACCGGTGGTCGCGGGCCAACCAGCACCATGCGCCGAAACCGCTCCCGCGAACCGCTCTTCTACGAGAACCTCACCATCGACAGTGCCGGCGCCCAAGGCAAGGCCATCGCCAAACATGAAGGCATGGTGGTCTTCGTGACCGGTGCCGTGCCTGGTGATGTGGTGGACGTGCGCGTGACGAAGAAGAAGAGCAACTATGCCGAGGCCATCACCACGCGGATCGTTTCGCCATCGCCGGATCGTGTACCGGCGTTCTGCGCGCACTTCGGCACCTGTGGCGGCTGCAAATGGCAGGACCTCGCCTATCCGAAGCAGCTCGAGTACAAGCAGCAGCAGGTCATCGACAACCTGGAGCGCTTGGGCGGATTGACTCTGCCGCCGGTGACGCCGATCATGCCTTCGCAGGGGCTGCGTCATTATAGGAACAAGCTGGAGTTCACCTTCTGCAACAGCCGCTGGTTCACCAAGGAGGAGATGGGTGCTACGCAGAATGCACCTTCGGGTGATCCCGGCTCGGAGGCCGGAATGACAACAGACCGCAACGCGCTCGGCTTCCACATCCCGCAGCGCTTCGATCGGGTGCTGGACATCCGCGAGTGCCACCTGCAGCCCGAGCCGAGCGATAGCATCCGCCGCTACTTCCGGGAGCATGCGCGTACCCACGGACTCAGCTTCTACGATGTGCGGGAGCACCAGGGCTTCCTGCGGACCCTGTTGATCCGCACCACCACCACCGGGGAGTGCATGGTGTTGCTGGCCGTTGGGCACGAGGATGTGGAGGCTCGTGAACGGATACTGGGCGAACTGGTGGAAGGCTTCCCGCAGTTGACCAGCGTGCTGTGGACGGTCAACACCAAGAAGAACGACACCATCTACGATCTGGACATCCACACCTTCCATGGGCGTGACCACCTCATCGAGGAACTGCCCGATGGTCCTGGAGGCGATCCTTTGAAGTTCCGGATCGGGCCGAAGACCTTCTTCCAGACCAACCCGCAGCAGACCATCGCCATGTACCGGCTCACCCGTGATCTGGCGGGTCTTACCGGCCAGGAGAACGTGTACGATCTATACTGCGGTGCGGGCAGCATCACGCTCTACCTCGCTGCCCAGGCGAAGCATGTGGCGGGTGTGGAACTCGTGCCGGAGAGCGTGGCCGATGCACGCGTGAACGCAGCGCTCAACGGCATCCGCAACGTGAGCTTCACCAGCGGCGATATGAAGAAGGTGATGGACGCGGAATTCGTGCAACGCAACGGCCGGCCCGATGTGGTGGTGACCGATCCGCCGCGCGCCGGCATGGACGAACCGGTGGTGCGCCACCTGTTGGAGCTCGCCCCACCGCGCATCGTGTATGTGAGTTGCAACCCGGCGACACAGGCCCGCGACCTGGCCCTCCTGAACGACGCCTATCGGATCGACTTCGTGCAGCCGGTGGACATGTTCCCGCACACCTACCATGTGGAGAACGTGGTGCGCTTGGTGAAACGGTAGGGAATACACTCTTCCGCGTCGACGGTCAATGCGAACGAAGTGCGGCACTGCGGTCCACTCCTACTCCACCACCTTGTCGATGTAGCGTGAGTTCATCACGGTGAGCGCACCCATGTACTTCAGGTTGAAGGTGATCTCGTCGCCGACCTTGTAGTCGTACGAGCTGGCACCGAGGTCAACGACGAGCATGTCCGAACTGGCCTCGATCACGGTGAGGCGTTCGTCCTCGGGAATCAGGAAACGCGGCTGAACGTCGAGCAGACCCACGTCGATGATGGCCCGGTAGCTCGTCTTGTCGCGGTCGGCCGGATCGAACCTGGCCTTTCGTCCGGAAGGGTTCTCCATCCGTTCGCCGGTCGGTACCACGGCCTTCTCCTGCAGTTCGATCACCTCGGTATGCAAGCGGAATACGTCGGCGTGCATGCCGGGCAGAACTCCACCTGTGAACAGGTCGGCGCCGAAGAAGAGCGCCTCACCGATGCGGAAATGGTTCACGCCCTTGGGAAGTTCCTTGTTGAGCAGCAGGGGTAGCGCGACGGTGGTCCCACCGCTCACCCAGGGGATCACCTTCTGGAAGCGTGCCTCGATGAGCTGCTTGTAGAGACTCAGCTGGATCAGCTTGTCGGTGGAAGGCATCACTCCGTTCAGGCAGTTCAGGTTGGTACCGATGCCGATGATCTCGATGCCCGGCAGTTCGAAGACCTGGGCATAGAAGTCACCGAGATGCTCGCCAAGCACGCCTTCGCGCAGGTCGCCCATCTCCACCATGATGATCACCTTGTGGATGCGCTTCTGCTTCACGGCCTGCACGCTGAGGCCGCGGATGGTGGCAAGCTCGGTGTTGAAGCTCACGTCGGCGTACTTCACCACGTTCTCCCAGCTCCGCTTCGCGGGCGGCTTGATGTAGACCGTCTGTACCTCCGGTGCGATGGCCTTGATCGCCTTCAGGTTGCTGATGCGCGTGTCATGCATCTCACGGATGCCGAGGTCCACCAGTTCCTGGAGGTAGAGCTTGTTGCCGCAAAGCAACTTGGTCACCACGCCCCATTCGATCCCGTTGCCGGCGAACCACTTGTCCAGCTGGCCGTAATTCTCCCGCAGCTTGTCGCGGTAAAGCTTGAGGTAGGCCATGGTCAGTCGATGAGGATCCTGGGGATGTTACGCGGGAGCCGGGTCAGCAACTCGTAGTTGAGCTGTTCGCTCATCTCCCCGAAGCTGGCCACCGTGATCGCCTGATCGCCCTGTGCACCGATCAGGACGACCTCATCGCCTTTCTCGACACCGGGGATGGCGCTCACGTCCACGCTGATGGCGTTCATGTTCACGATACCCGTCACACGGGCCTGTCTGCCGCGGATCAACACGCGCCCCATGTTGCTCAGGCCACGATCGAAGCCATGGGCATAACCGACCGGCACCACCGCGATGCGCATCTTCTCCGGGGCCATGGCACTGTTCCCATATCCAACGAGTCCGCCCGCCTCCACCTCGGTGATGGCCATCACCCGGCTGCGCCAGCCGATCACGCGACGGAGTGGATCCACGCCCGTCTTGTTGGTCAGGCTGTAACGCAACCAGGTCTCGGCGTTCGACCAGAAGCCGTACTGCATGATCCCCACGCGCGCCACGGGGCCGATGGTCTCGGGATAATTCATCACCGCTGCGGAGCAGGCCTGGTGCGCATAACGTACACGAAGACCCGATGCTTCGAAAAGCTTCCTCGCCCGCTCGAAGCGCGCCATCTGACCGATCACACGCTTATGGTTGCTGCGGCTCTCCGCACCGGCGAAATGGGTGAAGAGGCCCACCACTTCCAGATGCTCACGCTCCGACTGGATCAGCGGTATGGCCGCCTCCAGTTCCTCCACCGCGAAGCCCGTGCGGTGCATGCCGGTCTCCACCTCGATATGGATCCGCGCCTTCGTACCCAGCTTCTTCGCCTGCCCGATGGCTTGTTCCAATCGATCGCGGTCGTGCACGCAGAACTCCACCCCCTGCTCCACCGCCCAGGCGAGGCCATCGCCTTCCACCATGCCCATGATGAAGAGGTCCGGACGTGCCGTCACCCGTTGACGCACGATCCAGGCCTCATCGGCCGAGTAGACACCGAAGTAGTCCACACCCTCCGCCAGGGCCAGTTCCACGAATCGTTCCAGACCATGACCGTAGGCATTGCCCTTCACCACGCCACACAACCGCGCCGATCCAAGCCGCTCCTTGATGAAGGCGACATTGTTGCGCAGCGCACTGCGACTGATGGTGATGGTGCTCGGCTCGAACATTCAGTGCTGGCGGATGATCCGTTCGAACACCGCGATGCCATGCGGGATGATCCCATCCGGGAAGTCGTAGTCCGGGTTGTGCAGCGCAGGGGTGTCCTCGCCCGCACCGATCCCGAACATGCAGCCGGGGAAGCGTTGGGTGAAGAGGCCGAAATCCTCGCCCCATTTGAAGGGATGTGCTGCTTCTGACAGCTCAAGCCCCGCCGCATCCACGGCCGCACGAACGAGGTCCACGGTGGCCGGATCGTTCTGGTTGGCGTGGAAGTGCTGTGTGTAGTGGATGCTCAATTCCAACTGTTGGTCGCGCGCAACCTCCACGGCCACTTGTTCCACATCGCGCTGCAGCCGGTCAAGGTCCTCGTCGGCCCAACACCGCAGCGTGAGGTGCACCTCTGCGCTGCCCGCTGAGATGCCGTAGTCCTTGCTACCCAGGCGCGCGTACACCGGTGTCACCACACGCATACGTGGATCGCTCGGCACGTTGTTCGCAAGGGCGAGCGAACGCGTGATGATCATGCTCATCGCCGCAGCTGGATTGATGCCATGCTCCGGCTCGGCTGCGTGGGAGGTGCGACCCTTGAGCTGTATGACGATACTGTTCACCGCCGCAGTGAAGGTGTCGTTGCGCACCCGCACCGTGCCTTGTGGCACGCCCGGCAGGTTGTGGAGCGCGAACACACGATCGAACCGCAGCTTCGACACGCGCGGATCGGCCAGCACGGCCTTCGCACCCATGCCGTTCTCCTCCGCGGGCTGGAACAACAACCAGACCCTGCCCTGCTTCGGACGGTCGGATGCAAGACGCTCCGCCAGACCACATAGGATCGCCATGTGCCCATCGTGACCGCACTTATGGGATCGACCATCCACGGTGGACCGATGTTGAAAGGTGTTCTCCTCCTCGATCGCCAGCGCATCCAATTCACAACGGAAGAGCAGCTCAGGACCTGCGCCATGCCCATCGAAGCGCGCGAGGATGCCGGTGCCGCCCACCTTGGTCAACAGCAGGTCAGGCTCGAGTACTTCAAGATACCGCGTGATGCGTTGTGCGGTCCACTCCTCCTCCATCGCCGTTTCCGGGTGTGCGTGCAGTTCACGACGGAGGTAGACCAGCTTGCGCAGCAGACCTTCGCTCACCTGGCTCGTTCGTTCCTGATCGATCATCGGTGCAGTCGCATTTCAAGGTACTTGTTGGTGAAGCCGAGCGCTTCGTAGAGCTTGCGGGCCGGGTTGTCCGGTTCCACGTGCAGGGCGATGGACCCATTCGCCTTCGTGAGCGCGGCCTGCATGAGCTGCTTGCCGACGCCCTTGCCACGCAGGGAACGATCCACTGCGATGTACACCAGGATGTTCTCCGGGATGTAGCCGCTCATCCCCGTCTCGTTCACCACCACTGCACCCTGGATCACATCCCCTTCCACCGCGAGCACCACGAAGCCACCACGCTTCGGGTCGAAAGCATAGGCCAGGCACTTCAGGATGTCCTCCCGGCGATCGCCATACTGGTCCAGATGGGTCTCCAGGAAGCGGGCGATGCGCTCCTTGTCGAAGATGGGATGTGGTCCTGTGCTGGGGTCGAGGTGGATGATCTGCATTCAAGCTGGGATTCTCGTGGTCGGTGTGAACCGTGACACGATGATGAAACAGAGGGTGCTTGCCGCAATGCCGAAGAGGTTGGCATCGAGACCGGCCGGAAGGTCCGCTCCGGAGAGCGTGAGTGAGAGGGTGGTCCCGCCGCCAACGATCATGGCAGCGAACGCCGCACGTGCGTTGCGCCGCCCGAAGAAGACCGCCGCCACCAAGGGCACCAGAAGGCCGCTCACCATGAAGGCGTAGCTGTGCAGCATCAACGAGAGCACGTTCTCCATGGCAGCCGCCAGGGCCAACGCAACAAGACCGAGCAACAGGGTGAAGAGCTGCGAAAGGCGCAACTGGCGCTTCACAGGCACATCATCCCGATCCCGGTGTATGATATCGGTGAGCAGGTTCCCGCTTGCGGCCATGAGGCAGCTATCGGCGGTGGAGAGGATGGCGCTGAAGTAGGCGGCCAGTACCACACCCATGAGGCCCACGGGCAGTATGGATCGGAGCAGCAAGGGCAGGCCGATCTCCGGATCCATCGATGCCGCACCCAGCGGGAACAGCCCGGCGAACAAGCCTTGTTCCGCGGCCACCCGTGCCAATAGTCCGAGCGAAACACCGAGGAAGGCCATCACCGGCCATTCAAAGAGCCCGGCGATGAACCAGGCCTGCTTCGCCTCGCGCTCGCTGCGACTGGCGTAGATCCGTTGGTACAAGGTCATGCCCACGAACCAGATGGGAATGATCGTGATAGCCCAGTTCAACACCATCATCGGTCGGATGTTGTCGAGGGAGAGCATCTCCGGGCCCACGGTGGCCACGATCGCATCCCATCCCCCCACCGCCTGCCAGGCCATGGGCAGCGCAGCGAAGGTGAGCCCCAGCAGCAGCACGATCCATTGTACGGTATCGGTGTGGATCACGGCGTTCATGCCACCAAGCACGGTGTAACCGATGGCGATCCCGCCCATGATCAATAGTGCCGTGCCCGGATCGAGCCCTTCCACCGCGGCGGATGCGAGCTTGGCACCGGCCAGGATCTGCGAACTGGTGAAGCCCAGGTACCCGATCACGGAGATCACACCGGCTACGAGCGCCACACGACCGTCGTAATAATGCCCGAAGAGCTGCGGGAAGGTGAGAAGTCGCTTGGCGCTACCCACCCTGTACACGCGTGGGATGAGCAATACCGCCGCCAGCCAGGCGCCGATCAAGCCGGTGAAGAGCATCCAGGACCCACTGAGCCCCATTGCGAAACCGAGGCCGCCAAGGCCTATGGAGAAGCCACCACCCACATCCGTGGCCACCACGGAAAGACCGATGTGCCAGCGCCCCATGTCACGCCCGCTCACGAAATAATCCTCGGCGCTGGCATTCCTCCGCATGAAGTACACGCCCACTCCGAGGAGCATGATCATGTACAGGAGAATGATGCCGGCGTCTATCCAGTGCAAACCGTCGGTTCCGTGAAGTGAGCGGCCCAGCGACGAAGCACGAAGCGGACCAGGAAAAGAGCACGCGAGGCGCGCCCAAGAGCGGTGCAAAGGTACGTTATCGACAGCTGTCCTGTTCACCCCCTTCGTGCCGGACCCTCTGGATCCCAGCAACGGCGGGGCCTATGATCGGAACGCCGACCCGGCATCAACGCTGTTCGATGCCGGATACGGCATTCCATCCGGTCGTTCTCATCGCACGAACCACCGGGAAACATCAACTTCGCATCAACCTCATCATGATGCACCATCCTCTGCGACACGCACTGCTTCCTGCCGCCATCGTACTTGCGACCGCGATCCAGGCCCAGACCATTACCGAGAACTACATCGAGCTCACCGTATCGGACACCATGTCGATGAAGGTGAAGCGCATCACCTACGCGTACACCCCGCAGAACGCGGAGATGTATTCTGATGCGACCTACGAGGGGAACGAGGATTGGGAGAAGACCCAGAAGAAGATCCAGAAGGAGGCCGAGGAGAAGGCTGAGAAGCTCAAGAGTAAGCTCACGAAGGCCGGCTTCAAGCTCACCGATGAAGCCACCGGGTACACGGACTATTCCATCAGTTCCTACGAGGATGAGAGCGAAGCCTCGAGCGTCGCCATCGAACTGGCGAACGAAGCCGAGCTGAAGCGGCTCGTGGCCTTCCTTCGAACGGAAGGGAAAGGCGATGGCCACGTGAGCAGCTGGGATTACGAACCGACCGCAGGGACCGAGGTGGAATTGATGCAGCGGTTGTTCAAGCACGCGGAGGAACAGGCACGTACCGTAGCCACATTGGGCGGACGCAAGCTGGGCAAGTTGATCACCGCCCACGATCCCACGGGGAGCACCGGGCTCTCCTGGCTCGATACCATCATGGAGATGGCGAAACGGGAGATGATGAAACATGAATTCGGTGGCAATGCCGATCTCCTGCGCATGCGTGAACGATCCGTGACCTTCCGGTTCGCTCTGATCGATTGAACGATGGCCAGGGAGTTGAACGCCCGATACTGGGAGGACCGCTACACAACAGGAGACACGCCGTGGGACATCGGTGCTGCTTCCACGCCGATCACGACCTATCTCGACGGGTTGCGTGACCGCGACCTGCGGATATTGATCCCCGGCGCTGGCCGCGGGTACGAGGCCGAATATGCACACCGGGCAGGCTTCCGGAACGTCTTCGCCATGGACCTCACCGATGAAGCGTTGAAGGGCCTGTCGCAACGGTACCCCACCTTCCCCAGGGAACAGCTGCTCATCGGCGACGTCTTCGAACACGAAGGGACCTACGATCTCATTCTGGAGCAAACACTTCTGTGCGCGCTTGAACCAGCGGATCGCGAACGCTACGTCCGTGCCATGCACCGCCTGTTGATGCCGGGCGGGAAATTGGTCGGGGTGCTGTTCGATCAGGTCCCGAACCCACAGGGACCTCCCTTCGCCGCTTCTAAGGAGGAATACGAGCGACTGTTCACATCGTTGTTCCCGGGTGCCACCTTCGAACGATGCCACAACTCCATCACCCCGCGCGCAGGACGTGAACTCTGGATGAAAGCCGTGCGTTCCTAGTCGCTTCGACCGGATCGAGGACCGTACATGTTGATCGATGAAGGACCTGAAGATCACCAGATCATTGCACTGCGCTTGATCAGGTCAGGGTCGGACTTCGCGATGTTCCCGCGCCACTGGCTGAACGGTCCAGCACGCTGGGATGATCGAACTTCCTTGAACGATCCACATGGATCTCGCATCTTCATCCTCTCATTGGGATGCGATCACTGTTGCGCACAGCGGATGAATACTTCGATCAGCTCGAACCCGGGCGGAAGGAGCCATTGATGCGATTGCGCAGGTTGATACTCGGTATCTGGCCGGACATCGTGGAGGACATGGACAGGGAGATGCCCACCTATCACCTGGATGGACGAACGCTTTGCGCCCTGGCGAACCAGAAGAACTTCATGGCGCTCTACATCATCCCGCACGACCTGTTGAACGCGTTCAAGAAGGACCTGCTCGTCTACGACCGTGGTCGCTCTTGCATCCGGTTCAAGCGATTGGAGGCCGCGACCTTCGACCTTTTCGACCGGATCATCAAGTACACCGGAAGCCAGATACACGAGAGCCAGCTCGCGGAAGTGCGCACGCGTCGGCGTCCCGGACGTGTCTTGGATCAGGCGCAGTAATTTTCGCCTCATGTCCGGCCAGACCATCGTCCTCGACCACGAGCGTGTTCAGCGCAAGCTCACACGGATCATCCATCAATTGCATGAGGAGTACCATGCGGAGGAGGGCATCGTTCTCGTTGGCGTAGCGCCTCGCGGCTTTGCGATCGCTCAGCGGTTGAAGGAAGGATTGGCGACCGCCACCCGGTTGAAGGTGGAACTGGTGGAGATCGAACTGGACAAGGACCAGCCGCTGGAGCGTCCTGCGAAGCTGTCCGTTGACCCGGAGACCCTGCGTGACCGCGTGGTGGTCCTGGTGGACGATGTATTGATGAGCGGGCGCACACTGATGCATGCGGCGAGCTTCCTCGTGCAGGTTCCCTTGAAGCGATTGACCACCGTGGTGCTCGTGGACCGCCGGCACCGTGCCTACCCGATCCGTGCGGATATCGTCGGGCTCACGCTCAGCACCACCGTGCAGGAGCATATCAGCGTCCGCCTGGGAAGGACCGACTCCGTTTACTTGAGCTGAAGGACCTGCGCGATCCTTTCCGCGATCCCATGTGGAGGACCGGTCGCCTCGATGCGGTGCTGCGCCTTCTGGTAGATCGGTGTTCGTTGTTCGAGCATGGATCGAACACGGTCGCGTAACGCGTCCCCCTTCAGGCCTGCCAGCAAGGGTCGATCCCCACCTGCGCGTTCGATGCGTGGGATCAGTACATCGACCGGCACATCAAGCCATACCACCTTTCCCGCTTCGATCATGCGACCAAGATTGTCTCCTTCCATCGGGGTCCCGCCGCCCGTCGCTATCACCGACGCCGGTCCAGCCAGCAGGTCTTGAAGCACTTCCGCTTCCACCGTACGGAACGCCTCCTCGCCTTCCCGCTCGAAGAACGGCTTGATCGGACCGACCCGTTGTTCGATCACGCGATCGAGGTCGATGAAGGGCATTCCAAGGAGCAGGCCGAGGTCCCGTCCAACGCGAGACTTGCCGGCGCACATGAAACCGATGAGCTGAACGTGCATATGGAACGGCCGAAAGATCGCACCTTCGCGATGATGGCCAAGCAGATCGTACCGGTCGCCGACCAACGCACCCAGGAGCAATGGATGCGGCTCCCGTGGAGCATTTACAAGGACGACAAGAATTGGATCCCGCACCTGAAGCAGGACGTGGCCAAGGTCTTCGATCCGGAGAAGAACAAACTGCTGAAGGAAGGCCGGGCGAAGCGTTGGGTCCTTGTGGATGGTGGCCGGGTGATCGGTCGGATCGCGGCGTTCGTCAACCCAAGGACGGCCTTCACCGAGAAACAGCCGACCGGCGGCATGGGCTTCTTCGAGTGCGTGAACGAACAGGCGGCGGCGGACATGCTCTTCGATACCGCCAGGGATTGGTTGAAGGAGCAAGGCATGGAGGCGATGGACGGGCCGATCAACCTGGGCGACCGGAACATGTTCTGGGGCCTGTTGATCAAGAACTTCACCTCGCCACCGATCTACGGCACCAACTACAATCCACCCTATTACCAGACCCTGCTCGAGAACTACGGTTTCCAGGTCTACTTCAACCAGCTCTTCTTCCTTCGAAGTGCCCTGGTGCCGGCGCAACCCATCTTCCACCGCAAGTACAACCAGCTGGCGAACGATCCCGCTTTCCGCATGCACGATGCGCGCGGCTTGAGCGTGGAACGGATCGCCGAGGACTTCCGGACGGTGTACAACGATGGCTGGGTGGACCACGACAACCACAAGCCCATGGAGGCTGCGGCTGCGCTGAAGATCGTGAAGGCGATGAAGCCGGTGATGGACCCGCGGCTCATCATTTTCATCCGGTACAACGAGCGCCCTGTGGCCATGTACATCAGCCTGCCCGAGTTGAACGAGATCTTCAAACACCTGAACGGCGACCTGAACTGGTGGGGTAAGCTGAAGTTCCTCTGGTACAAGAGGACGGGTGCGGCGAAGACCATGACGGGCATCGTGTTCGGGGTGGCGAAGGAGTACCAGGGGAAGGGCATGGAAGGTGCGCTCATCGTGTACGCCGAGAAACATATCGTGGACAAGAAGCTCTACCGGGATACGGTCCTGACATGGATCGGCGACTTCAATCCACGCATGATCAAGGTGTGCGAGAACCTGGGCGCGGAGAACTATCGCACCCTGGCCACCTACCGTTACCTCTTCGACCGGAACAAGCCCTTCGAGCGACACCCGATCATCGAGAAGAAATAGCTTCGTCGAAGCGTGTTTTGCAGTTCGGTACGGATCCTTACTTTTGCGCTCCCTTCAAAGAACGGGTCACCGTTCCAGAGTGTGGAAGATCCTGTAGCTCAGTTGGTAGAGCACAACACTTTTAATGTTGGGGTCCTGGGTTCGAGCCCCAGCGGGATCACAAGGAAGACCTCGGCAGAAGCCGGGGTCTTCTCATTTCAAGGGTATCGGGCGAGAAGTCTGTCCAGCTCGCACGGCAGCGGAAGCACGGGGGTTCTCGAAGGACCTCCAGGATCTCGGCGCAAGGCTTGATCTTCTTCGATCCGGACCTGTCTCACCACCCTGATCGGAGGTGCTTGACACAGGTGGCCACCATCCTGATGAACCTTGGCCGGGGGCGGATCAGCGGACCTCTAGCGCTGGAGGCCCGGTTATCAACCGGACGGCTTCTCCGGTGGAAAACTCATTCGTCGAAGCCTGATACCGAAGGGCTTGCGCCACCGTTACCTTCGGGATATGGCCGACCACCCCTCTCCCGACCCGGCCGCGCCCAAACCACCCGGCCGCCCCGAGGACAAGACCGTGCCTCCCATGCCCCATGAGGACCAATTCCATGGCATGGACGAGGAGGATGAACCTTATAACGATCCGGAGCATGCTCGCAGACTGGCTGCGGTGCGCACCGAACTCTTCCGAAGGGCGCAGGCCAAATGGGAGCCCGAGGAGTGAAACGCCCTGTTATATTTGCGCCCCCTTACCGCCCACAAGCGGTACCTGAGCCCAGGTGGTGAAATTGGTAGACACGCTACTTTGAGGGGGTAGTGCCTTAACCGGTGTGCTGGTTCGAGTCCAGTCCTGGGCACTTGATGATAAAGCCTCGTCGCGCAGCGGCGGGGCTTTTTCGTGGTCGGTCAAGCCGAACGAAGTTCGTGCGGGACAGGACACGAAAAAGACCACGGGTCCGCGGAGCGGATCGGGCTTGATCCACTCCATGGCCAAACCTGGTCCGACCGTCCGCTTGAGAACGATCACCAGCCGGAACAACGTCCTGTTCGCGGTACCTTTCCCACAATGATGCGTGATCTCCTCGTTGTAGAGACGGCAGGCGTCCTGGCCGGCCCGGCGGTCGGCATGTTCTTCGCCGAACTGGGCGCCAGGGTCATCAAGATCGAGAACAAGTGCGCCGGTGGCGATGTCACCCGGCGGTGGAAACTGCCTGAAGAAGACCCGGACTCTCCAGTGAGCGCGTATTTCTGCAGCGTGAACTGGGGGAAGGATCATCGACAGCTGGATCTCAAGGAAGCCTCGGACCGCGCGACCTTCGACGCGCTGCTGGAGACCGCGGACATCCTGATCACGAACCACCTTGCAGCGGACGCGGAGAAGCTTGGCTTGCAGCGCGAACGGCTGCGCACCTTGAACCCGCGGCTGATCCATGGGCACATCAAGGGCTTCGCTGATCGGCCGGATCGCCCCGCGTTCGACGTCGTGCTGCAGGCGGAGTCCGGGTACATCAGCATGACCGGCACTGATCCGGAACACCTCGCGAAACTGCCCATCGCCCTGATCGATGTGCTCGCGGCCCATCAATTGAAGGAAGGGATCCTGCTCGCACTACTGCAGCGTGCATCGTCCGGCAGTGGAGCTTATGTGGAAGTCTCGCTCGAAGAGGCGGCACTGACCGGATTGATAAACCAGGCCAGCAACTTCCTGATGACGGGCACTGTGGCGCGACCGATGGGCACCCTTCATCCCAACATCGCACCTTACGGCGAGGTCTTCACCTGTGCCGATGGTTCCCGCGTCATCCTGGCGGTGGGCAGTGATATCCAGTTCCATGCCCTGTGCCGTGTACTTGGCAGGACGGAGCTTCCGGATGACGAGCGTTTCCGGACGAATGCGGATCGCGTGCGACACCGGAAGGAATTGGCTGATCGATTGGCCACGGCCGTTGCTGATCGTGAGCGCGACGATCTACTGGCCGAATTGCTTGCCGCGCAGGTCCCTTCCGGAGCGGTCGACCCCATCGACAGGTCATTGGCCAGCACGGTCGCACAACAAATGATCCTGGAGGAAACGATCGAAGGTCGGATCACACGCCGCATCCGTGGCAACGCCTTCCGGATCGAGCCTTATTGAGCGGCGATCTCCTTTCGTGCGTTACGCAGCGCCTCCTGCAGCACGAACAACACCCGCTTCGCCTCGGCGGGGTCCAGCCCCTTGCCGAAGGCCACCTTGCGACCGAGGTGTTCGAAACCGAGACGCTGACCACCGATGGTCCAGAACGAATCGTTCAGTTGATGCTTGAATGAGGTCGGGTCCAGGTTGAGCGCACCGAGCTTCTGGATGTTCTCCACGAAATAGGTGTGCGCCTTGCCATAGCCGAGGATGCTGTCCTTGATCGTGAGCACGCCGTCCTTCAGCCGCCATTGTTCGAAGCCCTTCAACCGCCACAGCACGGTGCGTCCCACTTTCACCGCGAAGTAGAGCCAGAAGGCCAGGAAGGCCAGCATGAACTGCCGCAGGGGCTCCCCCTCGGACAGGCGGGTGCGGGTGTAGAACACATACGCGCCAACGAGCAGCCAGCATACGAACCATGCGACGAGAAGGGCCTCCTTGCGCTTCGGCAACCGGGCACTGATCACAACGCTCGTGCGGCCATCGGTCCGATCGATGCTCACCCGTTCACTGACGACCTCCATCATGCCTTCACCGGGTTCACCACACCTTCGTACAAGCGCTCATACTGTGGCAGGATCCGGACCAGGTCGAAGCGCCGGGCCTGCTCCAACGCCCCATCCCGGAACCGTTGATGGTCCGCAGGTCCCTTCAGGATGGCCACCGCATTGTCGGCCATGGCCTCGACATCACCCACCGGGCTTAGCAGGCCACTGACCCCGTGGATATTGACCTCCGGAAGCCCACCACCGTCCGTGCTCACCACCGGGATCCCGCAGGCCATGGCCTCCAGGGCCGCAAGGCCGAAGCTCTCACTTTCGCTGGCCAGCACGAAAAGGTCGCAGCTCGCCATGACCTCCTCGGGCCGCGTCATTTTGCCGAGGAAGAGGATGTCCTTGCAGTGGTCCGACGCGCGACACAACGTCTCGATGCGCTGCCGCTCCGGACCATCGCCGATCAGCAGGAGCCGTGCAGGCATCCGCTCACGCAGGCGCAGGAACATGGCCACCACGTCCTGCACACGTTTCACCGGCCTGAAGTTGGAAACGTGTACCACCAAGCGTTCGCCGTTCGGCGCATAGTACCTGCGCAACTCCGGATCATGGTGGTGACGGTACTGGTCAACACAAACGAAGTTGGGGATCACCTGGACCTCGCGCTTCACCGGGAAATGCGTGTAGGTGTCGCGCTTCAGGCTCTCGGACACCGCTGTAACGGCGTCGCTGCGCTCGATGCTGAAGGTGATCACCGGCTCGAAGCTCGGATCGCGCCCCACGAGGGTGATGTCCGTTCCATGAAGGGTCGTTACGAAGGGTAGTCGCATGCCCTGCGCGGCGAGGATGCGCTGCGCCATCCAAGCGGCGGAGGCGTGCGGGATGGCATAGTGCACGTGCAGCACATCGAGACCGGCGAACTTGGCCACATCCACGAGCTTGCTGGTAAGGACGAGTTCGTACGGTTGATAGTCGAAGAGTGGGTAGTCGCTCACGCGGACCTCATGGTAGTGGACGTTCGGGTGGTCCCGAAGTCGCACGGGGCGGTCATAGGTGATGAAGTGGATCACATGCCCCTTCTCGGCCAGGGCCATGCCCAGTTCCGTGGCCACCACACCGCTTCCACCAAAGGTGGGGTAACAGACGATCCCGATCCGCATCGGGGACAAAGATCGGTCGACGAACAGGAAAATCGGGATCACGCCCGGCGCTTGCCATGGCCGTTCGCCGAGTCTTGGATCTCCACGAGCAGGCTCCGCTGAACGGTCAAACGGCAGGCGAGCCTCCAGCGGGCCTTGATCTCCTCCTGACTGAAATAAGGTCGCTCCTGCTCCGTGATGCGTCCACCACCGCGCAGGACGCGGCAGCGGCATTGCGCACAGGAACCCTGCCCTCCACATGTCGAAGGCAGATCGATCCCGGCTTTCCGCAATTCCAAGAATAGATTCGATCCACCCTGCGTTCCGAAGGAACGTCCATCGGTCGTGGTGATCCGCACCTTGGCCGATCCAGAACACCTCCTCAACCAGACCAGAGCTACAACTGAGAGCACAACGACGGCGAGTATGAGGATGAGCGTCATGTTCAGATCCGCGGTGCTGCGACCGTACCTTCGGGACCGCCAAGTTGACCCGATCCGTTGAAAGTCCATCAATTTCCACACTTGCAATTGGCCCACCTACGACCCGGCACCTGCTTGATCAGTGGGGTCATTCCCATCGTGCTGATCATTACCACGGGCTGTGGTACCGCCACGCCGGTGGCCGCGGGGCCCATCGACTACTATCTGGAGAACGAGCTACGATACGAGGACCACGTTCACAGCCCGACGGTCCATACGGTCCAGTTCTTCAAGCGGGGCTTCGAACTCGCCGCTCCGATCACCGAGTTGGAGGCCCAGGAACCCTTGGTGCTCCGATTCGACGACCTGCAGCCCAACGTGGAGAATTTCAGCTACACGGTGGTGCACTGCAATGCCAACTGGCAGCCCAGCGACCTCATGCCTGGCCAATACATCGATGGGGTTCAGAACGACTATGTCCCTGCCGGCGAGTTGAGCTACAACACCCTGCAGCCCTTCATCCACTACGAATTGGAGGTACCGAACCGTATGATGCGGTTCACCCGATCAGGGAACTACCTGTTGAAGGTGTACCGTGGCAGTGACGTCGACGACCTGGTCCTGACGCGCCGTTTCCTGGTGGCCGAACAGAAGGTGGTGATCGATGCGCGGGTCGTGGCTTCGCGCGATGTGGACCTGCGCGATGTTGCGCAACAGGTGGACTTCACCGTGCGGCATCCAGGACTCTTCATACCGGACCCCTTCGGCGATGTGCATGTGACCGTATTGCAGAACATGCGCTGGGACGACGCACGTTCCGGTTCCCAGCCGCGATTCGTCCGGGACCATGAATTGGTATATGACCACCCGCAGCAAGCTTCGTTCATGGGGGCGAACGAATACCGGAACTTCGACCTCAAGAACATCCGGCTGGCCACGCGCAACATCGACCGGATCACTACCGATGCAGGCGATGGTCTTTACGAGGCCTACCTGACGCCCGAGGTGAAGCGTAACATCCGGGTCTATGACAACCAACGCGACCTGAACGGGAAATTCCTCGTGCGGAACGACCTCGTCGACGGCGATCCGCTCGGTGCGGACTACGTGAAGGTGCATTTCATCCAACCAATGCCCGAGCAGTTGGATGCCGATGTATACGTGTACGGCGGATTGAGCGATTTCCAGTGCAGGAAGGAGTGCCGTATGACCTGGTCGCCGGAGCAACGCGCCTATCGGGCCGACCTGCTGTTGAAGCAGGGGTTCTACGATTTCACCTATGTCACGCTGGGAGCGGGATCGAACGCCCCGGACCTGACGACGATCGAGGGTTCACACTACCAGACGGAGAACGACTACCTCATCCTGGTCTACCTGTCCGACCGTCAGCAACGGTACGATCGCCTGGTCGGGATGCGCTTCGTGAATTCGGTGCGGGGGTAGGAGATCGATGGATCACTGATCCAGTATTAGTTTAGGCCATACCACCTAGACATCATCCATCCATGTCCGATAGCGGCACACCAACCGGAAGGATCGCATCGTTCACCGCACATGTTCTGGCGATCGCGTCAAAGCCCTTGCTGGGACCCTTGGCCATTCTGCTAGCAGACCCCATCAAGGACCTCGTGAAAGGTCTAGCGGGGGACCATGCCAGCGGGATCAGCAAGGGACTAATGGTGCGGCTCCGTGGACTGGATGCGAGCAAATTGAACCATGACATCCAGAAGGGCCTGGTGCAAGCCCTTGGGAACACGAGGCAGTCCTTGATCTTTCTGTTCGAACATCCCACCGGAAGGACGCGCAAGCTGGAGCAAAGAGAAAGGGTATTCTATGATGCCTTGTTCACGCGGCTGGAGCGGCGGATCAAGGAGGAAGCCACTGTGAGTTCCTCGCTCCAGGTGACCGAGCGTATGCTGGGCGGTTCGGAGGAGACTTCGCGATCCTCCCTGTTGGGTCATTGTGGTACCGAATTGGAGGCCTTGGAACGGAACTGCCCGGATATGGTCTCCATCATCGCAGATGAATTCGACCGGCATTTTCAACTACACTTCTCGGAATACCTCAAGGACAAGGACAACCAAAAGGCGTTGGTCGCCTATGAGCAACTCGCAGCCAAGGAGCTTTTGCACGAGGTGCGTTCATTGCGGTCCGAACTGAAGGTCGGTTCCGTTGGGCCATCCACCAACACCGACACAGCCAAGGTCCGGGCGGAGATCGATGAATGGATCGGTCGGTATCCGGATGGAGACGTACTGCAGAGAGCACTGGCCCCTGCTATCGAGGCGAACATCGGAACGGTGACAACACGGTTGAACGAGGTCAAGTCCATGCTCGAATCGATCGGCGACAGGACCGTTACGATGGAGCGGGAGATCGGGACGACGCGCAGGTCAGCCGGGCTCAACACCAGGCTCGCCGCCGTCATCCTGGTCACCATCCTCGCTCTGGCCGCATTCTTCGTGGCCGACCCGCTGCACCTTCGTTCCTTCCGGGTGAAGGTCGAGGTGAATGGTGCCCATGACTACGGAGCGAAGGATCGGATGGTGAAGCGGATCGCGATCGCCTATGCCGGAGATGTACATGATACGGTGGATGTCACCGAGGGGTTTGCGAGCTTCCGGATACCGGATGAATTCAGGAATGATGACGCCTCTCTTCGACTACTGTGTCAGGGTGCTGGCCAGTCCAGCAGCGACCTCACACCGTGCGATAGCCTGACGATCCGATTGACCGACCTTGACCGTATCGTATTCCCTGAGGACCGAACGCTTATTGCCGAAGGCTCGGGAGGAAAGGAAAAAGAACGGGGCGGGAAGGAGCCGCAGGTGAAGCGTTCACCCGATCCTACGCCTGCGAAAGAGGGGGCATCCGTGAAAAGTGCACCTCCCCCTTGTTCCATTGACGGCTTGGAATTCCGCAACGACGGTTCCTTGGAGGACAGGCTCACCCTGACGGGTTCTGGTGGCATGGTCAGCATCTCCGGTAAGGTGAACAGGAAAGTCATCGACTGCAACTTTCGGGTCAATGGAGCTCGCCTGATCGCCGTTCCGGGATCGGGGAACATCCGGAGCGGGGTGCTCACCCTGCTTCAGGACTGCCGCCAATTGAAGGGTCAACTGACCGTTAAGAGCCCGAGTGGTGTCGAACTGATCCTGGCGGTGAACATGATGAACATCTCCCGCTGATCGGTCCCGTGACCACCTAGCGGGGCAGAACGTTCGTAACAACGACCATGGGATCCGCCTTGGAACTCATCTGCGCCATGGCCCGGTAGGCCTCCTTCTGCACTTCAGCCTCGTTCTGCATACGCGTTCGCTCCATGTTCCATTCGACGCGTTTTTGCTCATCCAGATCATCCTCCAGCTTGCTCATCATACCATAGGCCTCCTGATAACAATCCGCGGCCGGGTTCATTCCCTGGATCAACTTCAGGGCCTCCGCATGGCGTTGCGTCCCGCCCTCGCCCTTGGCCACGACCAGTACGGATCGCAATTGGAGAAGCTGCTCCTCACATTCGTCCTTCAATACTTCCTTGTAGACGTTCATGGACATCTTCCGAGCCTCATCATAACACGGGGCTGCCGGAGGGACACTGAAGAGCAACCCTATCGATAGGTCATGTTGTTGTAGTTCATAATGCCGCCTCGCCTCCATGATCACCTCGTCACAGTTCTTCGTGTAATAGTCCATGATCTTCGCCTTCGTCTCCAGGACGAACTTGGAGATGCGTGGGTCGTCGGTCCTGATCTGCTGAATGGCATTGTTGATCGCCTGCGTGGTATCCGCCCCGGACCCGACCACGGTGATGCTCGTGGTACCGAACGACTGCCCGGGGAAGTTCCGATAATCCGTTCGCGCGATGGCCAGGATGACCTCGCACTTGGCGGTGTACATCACTTTCATCATTTCCAACCTGGCGATCTCGTTTATCTCCATTTGAGGGTGAAGCAGGAAATTGCTCATCCCAACGGAGACGATACCCGTTCGGTTGGCACATTGCACCACCTTGTTCCGCAAGCGTTCACGCTGTGCATCATTGAGGTCGCGGTTGGAGCCTGGCACGATGCCCACGAAAAGAGAGATCTTATCCGCCTTTTCCTGGGTGGTCGAAGTTTGAGCCAAACTGGCTTCCAAGCCGAACAGAAGTGCGATCAGGATGAAGGTGGTCCTCATGGCCCTGCCTTATTTGATGGTAACGGTGATGCGGGCGCCGCTCACATCGCGACTCGCGCTGAGCAGGCAATCCTTTTTCATGAAATCAATGATGGCTTTCCCGAAATTGGTCACGGTGTAGTTCTTGCAGGTCACCGGGTCACGAAGCGGTATCCGGATGTCCTCGAAGATCATTTTCCTGGCTACGACCCTGGGCGTGTGGTAATTTCCTTTCACCGCGCGTTCAGCGACCCAATCCTCGATCACGGTCTGTAGTTCCTCGTCCCCTTTGGCCGCCACGCCATCCTCGAAGCTTCCGATCATAGCACCTTCCGCCAATGAGAAGGTCACCACCACCTGTCGTCCATCCTCGATCATCTCGGTGAACTTCGTCTGCATCGTATTGAGGAAGTCATCCGCCAGGCCATCATTGAGGATGCCTTCGATCATCAGGCCAGGGTCATTCATGTTGCTTCCCCTGCTTCCGGGCTTCGTACCCAGGCTGGCGGCCGTGTAATTGTCATATCCGGTGAGGATCAATTTGGTCACCGTGGTACCGCCCTGGGTGGTGGCTTCATACTCCACCTCCGCATAGATGTCCGGTGAGGCGTACTGAAGGAGCTGTGTCTTGTAATCACTCTGGTTCTCCATGGTGAACACACCCTCCTCCGTGGCCGCTTTGAGCTTGGCGACGAAATCGTAGGTGGTGAAACCCCTGTTATTGAAGGCTTCCTGAACCTTGCCTATGGCGATCCGTATGTTGAAGTCATCATCGATCGCCTTCCGGATGTCCTGACCCTCCTTAACGCGCGGGATGACCATGATGGACGGTCGTGAGGTCTTCACATCCGCACAAGGAGCCTTGTTCGGATCAGGGATGGAACTCGGCGTCTGTGCGTTCGAAAGAAGGATCAGCAGGGCCGCAAAAGTGGTGATGACAGAGCGTTTGAACATCTTGGTGGTGGTTACAGTCCGAATTTCCGGATGATATCGTTCTTTTCAAGGTAAGTCCTGATACCCTGGACATTCAGCTTGATCGTGGAGTCCAGGCGTTTACCACCCTCGACCTTCGTGAGCGGAGTGGAACTTGAGCTCATGATGAAATCTCGGTAGCCCTTCTGATCCAGGAAGCGCTCATAGAACTCGGCGTGATCTCGTTTGGATACCGATTCATCAGGTACCATCGGAAGGTTCCACGGTGTTCCGGGGATGCCTTGGAACAACAAGTGACGCACAGCCGCCATTTGGGCATCGTGGACGGCAGAGACCTCATCCCGACCGTAACCCGAGGCCTTGACCCAAATGGTCCCTGGTTCGCTCTCGGCAGGCTGGTCGACCTTGGAGACCTCATTCCTCATGGCAACAGGCTGTGAGGAGGAGCATGACACCATGGCCATGGCCAGGCCGATGCATAGGGGCAGCAGGTATCTCATGGATTCAATCGTTGATTTCCCTGAACCAGATGCGCAGTGGCGCGTTGGCATCAAGCTTCGCCTGCAGGTTCTCGCGGTCGTTGAAGTTCACGGTACATATGGTGACCTCTCCCTGAACCTCCTTCACGGTGAGGCTGCAGACCGGCACTTCCCTTTTATAGTCCCCAACGGTCTTCAACTCGACCACTTCAAGCTTCTCTGACTTGTTCAGGTCCATGTTCTGCCCACCATTGATCAAGACCGTTTCCGGGAAGTTCTTCTTATTCCTGGTCTCCACATCAAGGATCCTGAACTCGAAATCCAATTGTTTTACAAGCCAGTTGCTGATGGCCCGCTTGGCACGACGCTGTGCGTTGGCCTGCGCATCACCCACCGTGACCGCGGAGCCGCTTACACTGAATGATTCGGAGGAGATCAGACTATTGGTAGCCACGTCCACGAGGTCAAGAGAGAAGCCCAGTTTCACTGAGGTGTTCACTCCGGAAGCGAGGTCAAGCACGGCCTTTCCGGTCCTTGCCCCCTCACTTCGCCGTTCCTCATACACATTCAACGACCCGGTCAAGGCTTGCAGCGCACCATCGGCCTTGAACTGCTTCGCGATCGTTCCGCTGATGTAATCTCCATCCTTCTGGCGTTCCCGGATATCCTTCATAAGGTCCTCGTGGTTCGCTGGGATGACCTTGAACTGACCGGACCTGTTCGCAACCTGTGTGATCAGCCCCGTGAGCTGGGCGGCTTGGGCGGCCTCCTTCTCACCGCCCGAAGACTTGAGCGGGTAGACGCCGATCGTCATCTGGGTCTTCGTTGACTGTCCCTCCGCGACGACGAAAGGGGAAAGCGAGGCCACGATGACCAACGCGAGAGACAAGATCCTGAACTGCATTACCAGAATTGTATTAAGGGTGTTTGGAGGTCATCCATTGTTATCGTTTTTGAACAATGGAGGGTTGAAAATAATAACCCGTTCCGATCATGCAAGCACCTGATCAAAAAAAGGTATGTAGCTCCGGCGGGGGCGCGAGCCTTGTTCACCCGGATCCATGGAACCTACGGTAATGATCTCCGCATGGATCGGGTGCTCCTGAAATGGACGATCGATCGTTGATGGCAAGGCCGATAGGACCCGTTCCGGACCTGGGGTAAAAGGGACCTTCGCCGGACAGAGTACGCCCTAGATCCATGTCCGACCGTTCATTCACTTTGTTACTGGACCGCCTCCGTTCCATCGCGAGCCGAAAGCAACGTTTCAGCTATGATGTACGTGGCCATTCGTACGTGACCACCGACCTGGTGGTGGCCTACGCGATCCCGGGCGAGGGAACGCTGGATCTTGAGAAGGTCCTTCAACATGCCCTGGACCACGATGCGGTCGTCAGTGGGTACCGCGACCCCGTGGATGGCCAGGTGAATT
>JAGQVR010000004.1:0-15184 GCA_020437875.1 Flavobacteriales bacterium | reverse complement strand
TACACCAGTTGCCGGCTATTCACGGACCTGCACAACGCCATGGTCTTCGCTCGTGCCCAGGGCCAGGGGTCGGTGTACAATTGGAACCGCTGGAGTGAGGTCAAGGTGGTCGAGCCGGTCGTTTGATAGGTGTCCGGAAGGCGGGAAAGCGCGACCTTTGCCGCCCCTTGAACGGTAGCCATGTCCACGAAGAAGATCCTCGATAGCCGCAAGTTGCTCAGCGCCACGGTGAAGACCGACCTGAAGGAGCTGAACGTCCTGTACAAGGGATTGATGAAGAAGCACCACCCCGACCGTTTCATCGACGAGGCGGAGCGGACGCAGGCCGAGGAGACCAGCAAGCACATCATCGATGCCTACCACTTCCTGGTGAGCATCCATCCGGAGACGCATGCCACGAACAAGGAGGAATTCGAACGTACAGCGACCACGAGCGTGATCAGCGACTGGCGCTACAAGTCCATGACGCTGCACCTGATCTTCGGCGATGGCAGCGAGTACGAGTACTTCGGCGTGCCACAGAACGTGTACAACAAGTTCGTGAACAACAACGGGAACCTGCGCTTCGCACGTCGCCACATCCTGGGCGCCTTCAACTATCGGCGGGTCAAGAAGGCTGCGGAGTCGAGCGAGGGCTGATACCTATTCCTTCATCACGCGCACCTGCCGTGCGAGGCGTGAGAACACGATGACGTAAGGTCCGGCGGGAAGATCTCCGAGGTCCATCGTGGCGTTGGCCCGCAAGGTGCCCATGGCCTGGATGCATCCGCGGGCGTCGACCACGAGATATGGCTCTGCGGTGGGGAGCGGAGGATCGAAGCGCACGAGACCATCGGTCGGGTTCGGGTACACATGGGTGACATATGCACGCTCCTCGGCTACACTCACCGCACAGTCCGGGACCGACGCCAGTATGACCGAGTTGGTGGCGGTGTTCGGGATGCAGACCAGGCCATGCACCGCATCGAAGTCGATATCGGCGGGGTTGTTCAACCCGGGGACCATCAAGTCTGTGAAGCTGGGGGATGGTATCCCCCAGTCGAAGGTGGTGATCCGATCCGGGCTCCAGCTCGCAAGGAGCACCCGGCCAAGGCAGTCGATGGTTATCCCGTCGATATTGGTCAAGGTCGTGCTGACGCTGGAGAGTTGGATCCCCGTTCCGCGGTCAAAGGCTTTCACCGCAGCATTACTTCCCCAGAAGGCGACGAGCAGTTGTTCCGATCCGGGCCAATGAACGATGCCGTTGGGGGTCCCTTCCGTATCACTGACCAAGGTGCTGTGCGTGTTGGCCACCGGATCGACCTTGTAGATCCTTCCGGCCCCGAAGTCGGTCACGTACAGGAACTCACCATCCGTGGTGATGCCGTTCAGGAAGGTGCCACCGAGGTTTCTGCTGAACGCCAATGACCCGTCATCGAGGTCGTAGCCCTTGATCGATCCACCGCTGCAGGCGTAGAGCACATCGCCCATGATCTCTAGTCCGTACGGGGCTGGAGTCACCGCGGCGAGATCGGTGATGGTACCGGCCTGGTCACGTTGCTTGATGCTGTTACTTCCTGTGTTGCTGATGAAATAGCGGTCGCCGACAGGGTCGTACTCCACGCTTTCAGGGTTCGAGAGCTGGGCGCTCGCCGGATCCTGGACAACAAGGCAGGCGACCGCCGCGAGCAGGACAAGACGCGAAGTGGGTCCTTTCATCGGGGCGGCAAATTACCGGGTACCCATGGTGCGAGGCAAGTGCGGCCAGCATGCTTTCCACAGCGGGTCGTTCATGAATGGAACAGGCCGGATAACGGCGGCCTTGAAGCAGGTCCGACCTTGGGTCGCAGCAACGGGTGGATCCAACTGTGAATATGGACCAAGGCTGTTGGGGCACCCGCGATGACCACGTGTTTCACCGAACTTCGCACCATGGGCACAACGGTAACGCAGGACATCCAGGTAACCGCCCGCTGCCGCTACGAGCCGGCGCATAGTGACCCCAAGGTCGGGCGCTTCATCTTCAGCTACCGGATCACCATCATGAACCGGGGACGGGAGACCGTTCGCCTGAAGAGCCGTCATTGGATCATCCGTGACAGCCTCGCCGCAAAGCGATCGATCGAAGGACCTGGTGTCGTGGGCGAGACGCCGACGCTTTCACCCGGTGAGGAATTCAGTTACGGCAGCATGTGCGACCTCCGGAGCGGCTATGGGGCGATGGAAGGGACCTACCGCATGGTACGTACACAGGATGGCCGGGAGTTCGACGTGGACATCCCAGCGATGGCCCTGGAGTTCCCGTACGGGGCGAACTGAAGATCGCTCTGCCTGTTAATTCGACACAACGCGGCGCAGGCTTGTCGCTCTTGCGCTCTAGCTTAGCGCCCGGCAATGATGCACTTGAACACATGCAACGGACTGCGCGATCGGTCGAGACCGATGGTGCTGCGACCCTTCGCCATGTTCCTCTGCCTCGCATTGTTCATGGCGCCGCAGCTTTCCTACTCCACTGCGGTGATCACGTTCTGTGAAGAACAAGGCTGCACCACACCTCCCGTGGTCGAAGAGGAGGAAGTGTGCCATGCGGTGCCACCGCGGCACGGCCTGATCGAGCACCGCCCCACTACGGATAGGGATACGGCCACCCTTCCACATTGGGAGGAGCGGGTTCCGCGCGTGCAGGAAGGTGAGGTCCCGCACCCACCGCCCTGGTCGTAGGACCTGGCCATCCTGCGCGCTGGAAGGTGCGCCACATCAACGGACCTTGGTGTCCGCCCCCGTCCACCCAACATGTTCCGATCCCGGATGAAACCGTTCGTGTCGTTCGCTCATTGGAAGCAGGACCTGCCCGCTTCCGTCGTCGTCTTTCTTGTCGCCATGCCCCTGTGCCTGGGCATCGCCCTGGCCTCCGGTGCCCCATTGATATCCGGCCTCATCGCAGGTGCGGTGGGTGGCATCATCGTCGGTGTCATCAGCGGCTCCGGCCTGGGGGTGAGCGGCCCTGCAGCCGGCCTGGTCGCCATCGTGCTCACGGCCATCGCGGACCTGGGTGGGTATGAGTCCTTCCTGCTCGCCGTGGTCCTTGCCGGGGTCCTCCAGCTGGTCTTCGGCGCGATGCGGGCAGGGATCATCGCTTACTACTTCCCGAACGCAGTGATCAAAGGAATGCTGGCCGGTATCGGCATCACCATCGTGCTGAAGCAGATACCACATGCCGTTGGATATGATGCCGACTACATGGGCGACATGACCTTCGAGCAGCCCGACCATCACACCACCTGGTCCGAACTCTTCTATATGATGGACGCCATCAACTTCGGCGCCATCATGATCACCCTTGCCTGCCTTGGGGTGATGTTGTTATGGGAGCGACCCTGGGTGAAGAGCAACACCATCCTGAAGTTGATCCCGGGTCCATTGCTGGCGGTGCTGCTCGGAGCGTTGCTCGCCAAGGTCTTCAGCACGATACCCTCGCTCGCCATCGGACCGGACCACTTCGTCGCCATCCCGGAGATCAATGGCATGGACGACCTGCACCTGCCGGACTTCGGGGGCATCCTCTCCTGGAAGATCTGGAAGGTGGCGTTCACCATCGCGGTCGTGGCGAGCATCGAAACGCTTTTATGCGTGGAGGCCACGGACAAACTGGACCCGTACAACCGCACCACACCGGCGAACCGGGAACTGGTGGCCCAGGGCGCAGGGAACATCGTCAGCGGACTTCTCGGCGGCTTGCCTGTGACCCAGGTGATCGTGCGCAGTTCGGCCAACATCCAGGCGGGCGGTCGCACGTCGTTGTCCGCCATCGCACATGGCATCCTCATCGTGCTTTCGACCCTGCTCCTTCCCGACCTGCTCCGGAGCATCCCATACGCCTGCCTCGCGGCCGTCTTGTTGCTGGTCGGCTACAAGCTCGTGAAGCCGGCACAGTTCAGGTCCATGTGGAACAGTGGCATCATGCAGTTCATCCCGTTCGTGGTCACGGTGGTCTGCGTGTATGCGATCGACCTGCTGTGGGGCGTTGGCCTCGGCCTGTGCGTCTCCATCATGTACATTCTTTGGAAGAACTACCGGGTACCCTACCATTTCGAACAGAACAAGCACCGGCCCGGCCTGCCGATCCACATCCAATTGAGCGAGGACGTCACCTTCCTGAACAAGGCAGGCATCAAGCGGACGCTGCTCGAGCTGCCGCAGGGTTGCCAAGTGGTGTTGGATGCCAGCAGGACCATCGACCTCGACCCCGACGTACGTGAGATCATAGACGATTTCCTCGATAGCGCACCCGATCGCGGGATCGAGGTGGAACTGGTCGGCTATGATGACCCACAGGCCAAACCGCTGAGCGTGGATGCTCTGGCCGGCTTGGTGCGCAAATTAGCCGCCGACACGGATGGCCTCAAGACAAGGACTAGAACCCAATAACGACCCCATGGAGTCTTACGAGAAATTACTTCAGAACAACAAAGCGTGGGCCGCCGACATGGTCGCCAAGGACCCGCAGTTCTTTTCACGCCTGGTGGATGTCCAGCACCCCGAGTTCCTCTGGATCGGGTGCAGCGACAGCCGGGTCCCGGCCAACGAGGTCACCGGCACCCTGCCCGGCCAGATCTTCGTTCACCGGAACATCGCCAACATGGTGGTGCACACCGATGTGAACATGCTCAGCGTGCTGGAATACGCGGTGAACGTGCTCAAGGTGAAGCACGTGATCGTCTGCGGCCACTATGGTTGCGGCGGTGTGAAGGCGGCCATGGGCAACCAGTCAATCGGCATCATCGACACCTGGCTGCGCAATATCAAGGTGGTCTACCGCCTGCACCAGGGCGAATTGAACCCGATGACCGATGCCGATGCACGCTTCGACCGGCTCGTGGAGTTGAACGTCATTGAGCAGGTCCACAACCTGAGCAAGACCGCCATCATCCAGAAGGCATGGGCCCAACGCGGTGGTCCGCACCTGCATGGATGGGCCTACCGTTTGAGCGATGGTGTGGTGAAACCGCTGGCGGAACTGGCCGCCGGCTCGGCCATGGATCCCATCGACAAGTACGAGAACCTCTCCTGAGCCAGCAACGTCCTGGGTGACGGGCGCGCGGGATACCGTGCGCCCGTCGTTGCTCTGGAATAATCGTCCCGATCCGGCCGCCCTTGGGAACGACCATACGTGAGGTGGGTATCTTAGCGGCCCAGCAACCGTCTCCTCATGTCCAACGCCATCTTCCACGTCCCGACGCCTTTGAACGAACCCGTCCTGAGCTATGCGCCGGGCAGTCCTGAGCGCAAGGCCCTGCAGGCCGAGGTGGACCGCCGACTGCGTACCCGGATCGACGCCCCGATGTGGATAGCGGGACATGCGATCACGACCAAGGACCTGCGGAAGATGAGCCCGCCGCACAAGCACGCGCACAACCTCGGCTCCTCCCACCACGGTGAAGCGAAGCATGTGCGCGCCGCCATCGACGCAGCCCTCAAGGCCAAGGCGAACTGGGAAGGCATGCCCTTCGAACAACGGGCCGCCATCTTCCTGAAGGCAGCGGACCTCCTCGCCGGTCCCTACCGCGCCCAGATCAATGCGGCCACCATGCTGGCCCAGGGCAAGAACGCCTACCAGGCCGAGATCGACAGTGCCTGTGAACTCATCGACTTCCTGCGCTTCAATGTGCACTACGCCCAGCAGATCTATCGAGACCAGCCGAACAGCTCGCCGGGCGTGTGGAACCGGATGGAGTACCGGGCCTTGGAAGGATTCGTCTTCGCCCTCACCCCCTTCAACTTCACGGCCATCGCCGGGAACCTCCCCAGCAGCTGCGCATTGATGGGCAATACCGTGGTGTGGAAATGTGCCGACAGCCAGTGTTACAGTGCCCAGGTCATCATGGAGGTCTTCATGGCCGCAGGCCTGCCGCCGGGTGTCATCAACCTGGTCCATGTGAGCGGCCCGGTGGCTGGTGATGTCATCTTCAAGCACAAGGACTTCGCGGGCATCCACTTCACGGGCAGCACAGGTGTGTTCCGGCAGATCTGGAAAACGGTGGGTGAGAACCTGCCACACTACCGCAGTTACCCGCGCATCGTGGGTGAAACGGGCGGAAAGGACTTCGTGGTCGCCCATGCCAGCGCCGATCCGAAAGTGGTCGCCACCGCCCTGAGCCGTGGTGCCTTCGAGTTCCAGGGGCAGAAGTGCAGTGCAGCGAGCCGTGCCTATATCCCGGAAAGCCTGTGGCCGGCGGTGAAGAAGGAACTGCTCGCGGACCTCGCGGAGATGAAGATGGGCGACCCGCGCGAGTTCACGAACTTCATCGGCGCGGTGATCGATGAGAAGAGCTTCGACAAGATCGCAGGCTACATCGATGCGTTGAAGAAGGACAAGAAGAACGTCCAGATCATCGCGGGTGGGAAATACGACAAGAAGACGGGCTACTTCATTGAGCCGACCGTGGCCGTGACCAAGGACCCGAAGAGCGTGACCATGTGCGAGGAGATCTTCGGCCCGGTGCTCACCATCTACGTCTACAACAGTGCGCGCTGGACGGAGACCTTGAAACTGGTGGATGCCACCAGCGAATACGCGCTCACGGGCTCGGTGATCAGCAACGACCGTGCGAGCATCCTGGAGGCCTCGGACCTCCTCCGCAACGCGGCGGGCAACTTCTACATCAACGACAAGCCCACGGGGGCGGTGGTGGGCCAGCAGCCCTTCGGTGGCGCGCGCGGAAGCGGCACCAACGACAAGGCCGGCAGCTACCTCAACCTGATCCGTTGGGTGAGCCCGCGCACGATCAAGGAGACCTTCGTTCCACCCACGGAACACGGATATCCGTTCCTCGGCTAGGCCCGGTCCGGAAACAGTTGTGACCAGCAGGACCTCCCCCCGGACCGCCGAGCTGTCCGTGGGGACCAGAACCTTCTCACCCTCAACCACGTAGGAACGATCAGCGGCACCTCTCCGCCGCGACGCTCCCGTGGATCTCCGCCCAAAGCGCACCAAGCACAAGGTCCTTTACGCCGTGTATGCGGCACTCCTTGCGCTCTGCCTCGTCGTCATCGGGGTGGTGCACCGCAATGATCGGAAGGCACGCAAGGCCACGGGCATCACCCAGCTCAGGAGCATCACCTCCACGGTCTCGGAAGAGATCGGTGCGAACAACATCCTTGGGCTCCTGGAACGTTACGCGAGCCCTGGTCTGATCATCAAGAATACCCAGGATGCGCGCTACTATGTATTGCATGAACGGCTGCGCAAGGCGGCCCATCGCAATGGGCTTGAATCGCCATTGGAGCTGGTCGTCCGTGATCCGGCCACCCAGGAGGTCGAGGTGCTCGTGACCTCCGAGGAGAAGCCCCGCTTCCGGGAGCCTTGGAACGGCGACCGCTCGGCGCTCAGCGCCGTCTTCGGCGAGGCAGGCACCATGGAGATCGATACCGGGGCGGGTCGCGAGCTCGTGGTGTTCGACAACGTGTTGGACCCGAACGGCGCCGCGGTCGGCATGGTCGTGGCACGGACCCCCACCGCCCTGTTCGAGCAAGCGGCGGTGCGCTCCCTTATGTGGCAGATCGGCTTCGCCGTCCTACTCTTCGGCACCGCCGGCTTTCTGCTCTTCCGCTACGTGGGACGCTGGCTGAACGTGGACGAAGAGGCGCAGCAGAAGTTGAAGGAGCGCCATGAGGACATGAACGACAGCATCGCCTACGCCGGGAAGATCCAGCGGGCGCTCGTGCCTTCCACTCTGGTCTATGATGAGCTCTTCGCTGATTCCTTCGTGATCGACCGCCCCAAGGACGTGGTGAGCGGTGACTTCCACTGGGTCTACCGTATCGACGCGGAAAGGTGCTTCGTGGCCGCGGCGGACTGCACCGGCCATGGACTGCCGGGTGCCATGATGGCCGCCATCGGCTGTTCCTTGTTGAACGAGATCGTACCGCAGCACGCGCACAAGGACCCGGCGGAGATCCTGTCCATCCTGCATGCGCGCATGGTGGCCACTATGAACCAGAAGGGCAAGCAGCGTGGCGCGGGCGACGGCATGGACCTGGCCCTGTGCCGGGTGGATCGAGGTACGAAGGAGATCCTCTTCGCCGGAGCCTATCGTCCGGTCTATTGGCTGCACCAGGGCCAGCTGAGCGTGATCAACGGGGACCGGCGCCCTGTGGGTGGAGGGCATGTGGGCGAGGAACGGCGTTTCACCACCCACAAGCTGGCCTATTCCGAGGGGGACCGTCTCTACCTCTTCAGTGATGGATACGTGGACCAGTTCGGGGGGCCGGAGCGCAAACGCTTCATGAACTCGCGGTTACAGGAACTTATCCTGGCGAACCAACGGCTGGGTTTGAAGGAACAAGCCCATGTGATCGAACAGGCCTTCCTCGATTGGAAAGGCGCCATCGAACAGATGGATGACGTGTGCATGCTGGGGTTAGCGGTATAGATCGCCCTTGCGGATCGTGGCATCCCCCTATCTTTGGACGATGCCCCAACGGGCGTAACGATAGCGATGGCAACGAAAGCAGAGCTGATCACCCGGCTCGAGGAGATCACGGCTCAGGAGGATGTCGAATCCGCAGCCGAGGCCGTGGAAGGCGTGAAAGAGGCGTATGAGGCCCTGGTGGCCGCATCCCTTCAACAGGAACACCACGAAGGACAGCCGGAGGGCGAGCCAGCGGAAGCGGTGGCCGACGCACCGGATGCTGCACCAATCGCCATTGAATCGGCCCAGCTCACCGACGAGGAGGACAAGCGCTTCAAGCAGCTGCTCGACCTCTTCAACCAGCGGGTGAACGATATCCGTCGGAAACGGCAGAAGGAGGAGAATGAGAACCTGGAGGCCAAAAAGGCCATCATGGAGGAGTTGAAGACGCTGATCGCCGGAGAGGAGAACATCGGCACGGCCTTCCAGCGCTTCGCCGACCTGCAGGAGCAATGGAAGACAATTGGTCCGGTGCCGCAGCAGCATTACCGCGACCTGCAGAATGACTACTCGCACCTGCGCGACGAGTTCTTCTATCACATCCGCATCTACAAGGAACTGCGTGACCACGACCTGCGCAAGAACACCGCCCTGAAGCAGGCGCTGATCAGCGATGTGGAGAGCCTGGCGCAGAAGGACAATGTGAAGGAGTTGGAGCACGGCGTGCGCGACTACCAGGAGAAATGGCACGCCATCGGTCCGGTGCTTCGCGAGGAGTGGGAGACCATCCGCGACCGCTTCTCGACGGCCACGCGTACCATCTACGACAAGGTGCATGAGCACTATCGGCTGCGTCGTTCCGAGCATGAGAACAACCTCGCTGCCAAGCAAGCCTTGGTGGAGAAGGTGAAGGCGGTGACGGATCAGCTGAACGACACGGCCACCAAGGAGTGGAAGGCCCTCACGGACCAGGTGCTCGAATACCAGAACGCCTGGAAGCAGATCGGCTTCGCGACGAAGAAGGACAACGAACGGATCTGGAAGGAGTTCAGGGCAGCCTGCAACGTGTTCTTCGATGCCAAGAAGGCCCACTTCGACAAGCTGAAGGACCTGTATAAGGACGTTCGCGACAAGAAGCAGGCCCTGGTGGACGAAGCGGTTAAGCTGAAGGACAGCACCGAATGGCGCCAGACGGCGGACAAGTTGAAGCACCTGCAACACCAATGGAAGGAAGCCGGCAGTGCCGGACCGCGCGACGAGAACCGGCTCTGGAGCAAGTTCCGCGAGGCCTGCGACCACTTCTTCCAGAACCGCAAGGCCACCTTCGACAAACTGGATGCGGAGCAGGCCGTGAACGCCCAGGCCAAGGAGGCGCTGATCACTGAGATCGAGGCCTTCACGCCAAGTGGCGAACGCAACAAGGACGTTGATGCCCTCAAGGCCTTCTCCGCCCGTTGGATGGACTCGGGTCGTGTGTCACCGAAGCTCTACGATGCCTTCAGCACGCGGTACCGCGCGGCGCTGGACAAACACTATGGCCAGCTCAAGCTGGAGGGTGAGGAGCGACGCCGCATCCAGTTCCAGGACCGGGTGGATGAGATGAAGGCCGGCCCGGACGGCAAATTCATGCTGGAGAAGGAGAGCCGTTTCGTGAAGCGTAAGATCGAGGAACTCGAGTCCGAGATGCGTGGCATGGAGCGCAACATGGGCATGTTCAACTTCAAGAGCGCCAGCGGTGAGGCCATGAAGAAGGACATGGAGAAGAAGATCGAGAAACTGGCGCGCGATGTGGAAAGGCTCAAGGGCCAGCATCGCGAGCTGCTGAAGGAGCTGCGGTGAGCGACGACCACCTGGTCGTGGGGATCGATATCCCGGTGGCCTGGGGGGAACAGGACGCCTTCGGCCACCTGAACAACGTGGTGTACTTCCGGTACTTCGAGAATGTGCGCATGTACTACCTCGAGCGGATCGGTGTGCTGCGATCCCTGAAGGAGGAACGGGTGGGTGTGATCCTGGCCAGCACCACCTGCGATTTCCACAAACCCGTGCTCTGGCCCGCCACCATGCATGTGCGAACGGGTTGTTCGCGGATCGGGAACACCAGCTTCATCCTGGAATACCGGATCACCGACCAAAGCGGTGATCCGGTCGCCACCGGCAGCAGTGTGCAGGTGATGTACGACTATGCAGCAGCGAGCAAAGTGCCCCTTCCGCAAGCCATCCGTTCAGCCATCGAAACGGTGCAGCGCGGCTAACTTGCGCTCATGCGCCGAGCCCTGCCCTTCCTGCCCGTCCTCCTTATCGCCTGCGGCGATCCCACGAATACGACCAACGATGGCCTCGACACCGTACCGGAGCATGGCGGGTCGATAGCGGTGGAGGACCTCTACGGCGACTGGCTGGACGTCCAGGACAGCGGGAGAACGCATGTACATGAACATTGGGAGCAGGACCCGAACGGGACCCCGGTCGGCTTAGGCTACGTGTTGTCAGGGAAGGACACGGTATTCATCGAGCATCTGGCCCTGATCCGGCACAATGACACCTTGAACTATGCCGTCAGCATCGGCCATGATGGTGGAGAGCCGGTGCTGTTCAAGCTGGTCCATGATAAAGACAGCCTGGTCTTCGTGAACCCGACACATGACATGCCCCAGCGGATCGTGTACATCCCCGAAGGGAAGAACGCATGGCACGCCATCGTGGGCGGAACGAACAAGGGACGAACGAGCACGGACCACTATCACTTCAAGCGGGTCATCGATGGCAACGTGGTACCATGAAGCCGTGGGACCGTGAGCGGATCGCGGCACGCGTGCGTTCCGCATTGCTGGGTGGTGCGACGCTGGTCCTGATCGGCCTGGTCTTCTACCTCGGTACCCGCACGGAACGAAGCGGCTTCATGCGCGAGGTCATCGACCCCGGCTTCAGAAGCTTGAGCACACCCGTATTGAAGGCTTTCCGAGGGAAGCCGCCGCCCGTGACCCACTTGGAGTTGGAGATGGACCCGGCTTCGTGGGACAGCCTCGAAACGTGGAGTGAACGCGCCTTCAACCAGCAGCGCATCGGCATGGTCCCCGCTCCGGCACCCTTGCAAGCGATGCTGTCGATCAATGAACGTTCCCTCCCGGTGCACATCAGCACACATGATGACCTGTTCCCGACGGACCGCCCACGCTTCTGGCCGTTCGAGGTGAGCCTGGATGGAACGGACACCCTGCTCGCCATGCAGCGCTTCGAGATACAACCGTTCACGGACGATGGACTGCTCTGGGCGATCCTTTTCCAGGCGGTCATGGCCGACCAGGATCTGGTGGCCTCGCAGGTGTCCATCCTCGAGATCAGCGTGAACGGCAGGGACCTCGGCCTGGCGGGATCGTTCGGGACGGTGGATGCCACCTTGAAGGCACAGCTGCCCGGGGCCACCGGCCACGTGCTCCGGTTCGATGATGCCTTGCTGCTCAACACCCGACGGTCCATGGCCGAGCGGAAACTGGCGAGCAAGCCACCTCCACAAGGGGATTGGCTCGCCTCCCCCCTGCTCATCCAAGGTGGAACGGACCGGTACATCGCCACAGCGCGGAGCGCCGTGCAACGGCTCGAGGCTTTCCGGGCCGGAAGCCTGACCGCCTCCTCGCTCTTCGATCCCGATGCCCTGGCGCGGCTCCTTGCCTTGAGCGACCTGATCGGGGCGCATGACGCGCTCGACTGGTGGAACCTTCGCTTCGTGGTGGATAGCACCCGGCAGGAACTCTCTGTGTTGCCAAGGCCGGCACTGAGGCATGCGGCGATCCCCGCCATCCTGGCCGAACAGACCTACGAACGGGTCAACGATCCCGGCCGCGCCTTCGTGGACAGGGTGCTGGTCGACCCACTGGTGAACGACCTCTACCTCGCATACCTGGACACCTTCTCCACCGAGGGGTGGTGGGAAGTAGTGCGCGAACGCACACGGTCAGCGTGGGAGCCTGCCAGGAAGGTCATCAATGCGGATCTGCCCGAGATCGATCTCGACCTACAGGTGGTGCTCCACGACCGCACCGTCATCCATCAGACGCTCGTACCGCGGGATATCGCCCTGGCCTATGTGAATGACACGCTGGTGAGCACCGATGGCGTGGTGATCGCCAATGTCCATGGACTGCCGTTCAATGTGGTCGGTGTGGTGCTGACAACGGGGGACACCACCCTCCTGCGTGCTCCTGTTCGACTGGAACCTCGTGCGCGTGATCGACCCTTGCGATATACCTACCTCCCGCTGAGCGTACCCGGAAGCCCGCGAGACATCCTTGTGAAGGTTTGTAGCCGTTGCGCTACACGTTCGGTGCGTATCCGCACCTGGAGCAGCCTGGGTTCGAATTGAGGGATCCTGTGAAAGATTACCTTCACCCGCACACCAAACCCTCACGAACATGGGCATGATGAAGGAGTTCAAGGAATTCGCGATGAAGGGCAACCTCGTCGACATCGCCGTTGGCTTTGTCATGGGCGCCGCCTTCACCAAGATCGTCACGGTATTCACGCAGAACATGGTCGCACCGCTCATCAGCATGTTGACCGAGAAAGTGCGATTCGACCAGATGGAATGGGTGCTTCGCGATGAGGTGCTCGGGCCGGATGGTGCCGTTGCCACGGCCAAGGTGGCCGTCAGCTACGGCATGTTCCTAACGGCGTTGATCGACTTCATCATCGTTGCCTTCGTGATGTTCATGGTGGTGAAGGCCGTGAACCGGATGAAGAAGGCCGAACCGGCACCGCCCCCACCAGGTCCCAGCAATGAGGAGAAGTTGCTGATGGAGATCAGGGACGCATTGAAGAAGTAGGTCCCACCTGCCACATCGGGAGCCCTCGGCCAACGCCGGGGGCTTCTGCTTATCGGGGTCTGAAGGATCCCGTTGCCTTGTCGAAGTGGATCCCCTCATCGGCGAAGACGGAACCCAGTACACCGCTCGCCCGTGCTTCATCCACCGTTCCCGACCAAAGTCTGCGGTCGTGTATCAGCAATACACGATCACACAGGTCCAGGGCGGTCTGCAGGTCATGGGTGGAGAGGATGATCAACTTACCCCGATCACGCGCGAGGTCACGCAAGGTGCGCAGGAGCCGGACGCGGTTCACGAGATCGAGGAAGGCCATCGGCTCGTCGAGCAGGAGTAACGGTGTGTCCTGCGCCAGCGCACGGGCGATCATGACCCGCTGGGCTTCACCGTCGCTCAATCGCTGCAGGGAACGCGCGCCCAGATGATGCACATCCATGATGCGCATCGCCTCCTCGATCACCGACTCATCACCTTCGTTCAATCCACCGAAATGACCCGTCCAGGGCTGTCGGCCCAGCCCAACGATGGTGCGCACATCCAACAGTCCTGCTCTGGGTCGGCCGGTGAACACCACCGAGACCTGCCGTGCTCGTTCCGCGCTGCTCATCCGCGCGACATCAACACCTTGCAGAAGGACCTCCCCTGCCATCGGTGGTCGAAGGCCGGCGATCGCATTCAACAGCGTGCTCTTACCACCGCCGTTCACACCGATCAGGGCCACACACTGGCCTCCGGTCAATTCCAGATCGATACCGGCGATGAGCGGTTCAGCGCCATAGCCGACATCGACGGAACGCAGGTGAAGTGATCCGCTCATGAGGTACGCGCCCAACGTTCACCGCTCCAAAGGACCCAGACCACGATGGGCGCACCAAGCAGGGAGGTCACCGCATTGAGTGGAAGTCCTTCGAGACCGGGCCATTTCACCACGAGACCACAGAACAACGCGAGCATCACACCGGTAACGATGGTGATGGGAAGCAGCACGCGGTGGTCACTGTTTCGACACAGTGCACGCGCTACATGCGGTGTGGCCAATCCCAGGAATGCGATGGGACCACAGAACGCGGTGATGGTGCCCCCGAGCAAGCCTGCGGTCAACAGGATGGTGCGCCGCAGGGTGGGCACCGCGATACCCAGGCTACGTGCATAATCATCGCCGAGCAACAGGGCGTTCAACGGCTTCATCAGGAGAAGCGCGATGACCAGACCAAGGGCGACCGGAACCATCAACCAGGGGAGCTTCGATCCAACGACCTCGTTGAAAGAACCCATTCCCCAGAGCACGAAGCCACGCAAGGCGCCATCGGAACCCGCCACTTGCAACACATCGATGATGGCCCCGCAGAGATAACCCACCATCAAGCCGACGATCAAGAGGCCGGTACCATCACCCATGCGGCGATCCGCGAGCATGATCAGGAGCAGCGCGCCCATCGCACCGATGAAGGCACCAAGGACAGCGCCCATCTCGTCGGGCAGCCAGGCCACGACCCACAGCGGTCGCGCCAGCACCAGCACCGCGACACCCAGGCTCGCACCGGAGCTCAAGCCCAGTACCGAAGGACCGGCGAGCGGGTTGCGGAAGAGCGTCTGCATCAGCAGGCCACACGCGGCCAATCCCGAGCCTGCGAGCACTGCGGTCCAGGCAGCCGGAAGCCGGACCTCCTGCACGATCCGGGTGGAGATGTCGCTTTCGTCCCCGTTGAACAACGCCCCCATGATCATCGGAACGGTCAGGGGTACGGCGCCCGTGATCAGATGAAGAAGGAAGAGCACCGCGGAGATAAGCAACAAGCCCAGCAACAGCGCAAGGTTCCGGCGGGACATTGCACGAAAATAGGTCCGGGGCTTGAACCGATCCGGTCATCCAGGTGTTCTGTTGCCCGTGGTCACTCGAACTACATTCACCAGGCTGGTACGAGCACTAATGCACTGCAATGATCCGTTCTAGAGCGAGCATGCGCCATCTCC
>JAGQVR010000048.1 GCA_020437875.1 Flavobacteriales bacterium | reverse complement strand
ATAACATCGAGCTCATCACCGATAGGCCGTTGCGCGACAACCTGCGCGAGATCAGCGAGGTGAAGAAGCGTTTCCCGGACCATGCCGTGATCGCCTCCTTGATGGTGGAGACGCGCGAGGAATGGCACAACATCGTGCGCGACGTGGAGAATGCAGGTGCGGATGGGATCGAATTGAACTTCGGTTGTCCGCATGGGATGTGCGAACGCGGAATGGGCAGCGCTGTCGGGCAGGAGCCCAAGGTGCTTCAGACCATCGTGGAATGGGTGAAGGAAGTGGCGAAGATCCCCGTGATCACCAAGCTGACGCCGAACATCTCGGACATCACGCGTCCGGCGCGTGCGGCAAGGGCAGGTGGAAGCGATGCGATCTCGTTGATCAACACGATACAGAGCATCGTGGGCGTGGACATCGACAACTACGTTCCCTACCCGATCGTGGATGGTAAGAGCACCAACGGCGGTTATTGCGGCCCGGCGGTGAAGCCCATCGCGCTGAACATGGTGAAGAACTGTGCGCAGCACCCGGACGTGAACCTGCCGATCAGCGGCATCGGTGGCGTGGAGAACTGGCGCGATGCAGTGGAGTTCATCCTGCTTGGCGCGACTTCCGTTCAGGTCTGCACGGCGGTCATGCACTTCGGTTTCGGGATCATCCGCGACCTGAAGAGCGGCTTGGAGCGTTACATGGATGAGAAGGGCTTTGCGACCATCGCCGACTTCCGTGGCAAGGCATTGCCCAATGTGAAGCACTGGGAGGACCTCAACTTGAAGTACAAAGTGGTGGCCAGCATCAACAAGGACAAGTGCATCGGCTGCCAGCTCTGTTACACCGCCTGCGATGATGGGGCGCACCAGGCCATAGCGCTCAGCAGCGATCCCACGGACCGCATCCCGAGCATCATCGAGGAGAATTGCGTGGGTTGCAACCTCTGCTCACTCGTCTGCCCGGTGGAGGAGTGCATCACCATGGAACGCCGTGATGACGGCCAGCAGTTCATCAACTGGGCGGAGCGTACGGCCGCCGGCAACATACCGAAGACCTTCGATGATGAGCTGGCGGGTGGCTTGCACCATTGGGTGCCGGAGCCGGCGGAGGCGTTGGCGAAGAAGCAGCCACGACACTATAAGGGCTAGCGCTTGATCGAACAATGACCCCTTTGTCACGAATGAATCGTGAGTGCACGAGGAGTTCAGCGTAGATGACCAAGCGAGAGGCTCGAATACTGTTGGCAGTAGGAGGAATTGCGATCCTCGGGTTTGCTGGATTCATTGGCCACTACAGCTGCTCGATTCAAGCAGCGAACGGATCCGGATTGGAAGGGGCGTGCGATGAACTGGTAGCTCAACAATTCACTGGGCATGTTGTCGACATAGAAACATATGACTATGACAGCTTCATGCACGACCGCTTTTTCAGTATTCTGATCCTGATCAACGATACGACCAAAGAATATGTGAACTATCAGTTCGACCTGAAGCGGAACAGAGATATGCTGGAGTATGCGAGTGTCGGGCAGACCGCGATCAAGGAAGAAGGCGCTATTACCTTCTTGCTAATAGATAGCGCAGGTGAGTTGAGGCAATTCCAAATTGCCAAATGCGCTGCGATTGACCGGGGCCACGAACCATAGGATGCGCATTCGCCACTCGTAGTACTTCCGACAATAGACATACCAACAACCAACAACCGCCTATGGACCCCCACATGAAAGCCGCCATCGACGAAGCCCGCCTGGGCCGTTCACAGGGCGGCATTCCCATCGGTTCCGTGCTGGTGCGCGATGGCAAGATCATCGCGCGCGGGCACAACAAGCGCGTGCAGGAGAAGAACCCCATCCTGCATGGCGAGATGGACTGCCTCAACAACGCGGGCCGCATCGGCAGCTACAGAGGCACCACGATCTACTCCACCCTGATGCCCTGCTACATGTGCGCGGGAACCATCGTACAATTCAAGATCAAGAAAGTAGTGGTGGGGGAGAGCCGCACCTTCCCCGGCGCAAAGGAATTCATGCAGAGCCACGGCGTGGAGGTCATCGACCTCGACCTGCCGGAATGTGTGCAGATGATGGAGGAGTTCATCGCCGCCGAGCCGGAATTGTGGAACGAGGATATCGGGGAGTAGCCTGATGGACCACGGCGTTCCCTGTTCGGTCCTGATCCTTTTGGAGGTGCAAGACTTACGCGGCCAACGGCCCGTAAAGACGTGATACTTCGCGCATCATTTCCTGTGGCGTATCCGCTGTCACATTGATCATTCGGAACGGGCCTTCGCCAAGGGCTGCCAGCCAGCGCCATTCCAGCTGGCTGCAGGTGCGCGTGCTCCCGTTATCATACCACCAAGCCGAATACCGCATGGTCCGGCCGTTGACAAGGCGACCAAAGCAAATTGTTCCGCCCCTGTAAGGTTCGATGACCTCGTGCGTGAAGCGATAGCCACTTCCTCGCCAGCAGCTCATCGGATGATGATCATTGCTGTAGAACGGCTTGCCCGGCTTGAAGTAGATCTGCAGTTGGTCGCTGCGGAAGCTCACCACGTTGTTGGGGAGTACGGTGCGCTCACAACCGGGGATCTCCGATCGCTCCGCGATCAGGTCCCTTTCGTGCTCCACCGGCATGACCGGGTGGAGGAAGCCGATCACCACGGTGGGTATCATTGCCGCCGTGGCGAGCAGTTGCGATCGGCGGGAAGAAGACGGCTCCTGATGATGGGGACCGGACGGTGCGCTGGTCCATCGTTCCACGATGAAGGCCATCGGTACCAGCACGAAAAGCGACCAGACGATGAGGCCGATCACCTCGTGCCAGAAGCCGCCCGCAGGTGCCGCCGTGACCACCAGCGCGAGGATCCGCAGGTAGTTGGTAAGCGCCACGAGACCGAATGTCAGCAGCAGCAGTGCCGGTAGAGCCGACCAGTTGAGAGAGCTCCGGGAACGACGTTCGCGTATGGCGATCAAGGCCATGGTGACGATCAGGGAGGTGGTGATCATGCGCAGGCCCATGCATTCCGGATCCACATGGAACTCCCGGGTCTTGTACATGATCGCGTTACCGATGCTCATCGCCTGGGGGTCGAGGAGTCGAAGCGTGGCGGCCACCGAAGAACTGATCGCCAGTCGCACCGTGAACCCGAAGGTGTCCAGGAAGAAATGTGTGATGGGTGCCACCAGCACGGCGAACACCGGCGCGAGCCGGTCCAACTTACCGACGAAGGCCTCGATCACCAGGAAGATGGCTGCAAAGAGCAAACCGAGACGGAACAACGGATGAGGTGACCAGGTCGCCAGTAGGAGCAACGGGATCAGTACGAAGAGGTATCTCAGCGACCGGACGCCCGGTTGCCGTACGCGGATGATCACCGGGAGGAGCAGGAGCCAGAAGTAGCGCATGCCCCATTCCACGCTCACGTGATCGCTCAGCCCGGGCCATAGGAACAGGGTCACGACCGCGCAGAGCACTGCCGCGCGCCAGCCATCGCGACGTTGCGGCGCCACCACCATCAAACCGATCGTTGGCGATAGAGGAACCAAAGAAATGCCAGGCCGCCAAGCACGATCATGGCCCATTCATGCGGTTCCGGAACGGCCCCGGGCGGCATGGTGGATGCGTCGCGTTCCTGATCCTCCTCCACGGCGATGAAGGAGGTGAACCGTGTCAACAGGTTGTACTGAAGCCCGAGGTCGATGATACGCGCCTTCAGTGCTTCATCATTGCCGGCTTGTTGGTCATCATCCAGCGAGGCGATGGTGTTCCGGGCCCACAGGTAACGAAGCGCCTCGCCATCTGTGGCCGGTGTTGCGGAACCCACGTTGATGCGTCTTTCGAACGGCCCGTTGGTCGTGGTCCCACGCACCACGATGCTGCCCCTGGCCTTGCCGTCGTACCTGCCAAAGATGGTGATGGGTCGTTGGGCGAACAGGTCCGCCACCCGTACTGGTGCATCGTCGTCCACCGCGAGGCCCTCGTAGCTCACATGGATGTCCGTGAGCACGGGCGATGCCACGTAACGTGCGAACTTCTCCGCCACCATGTCCACCTCTCCCTGACCCACCACGACGAACGGCTGGCCCTGCCCGGCGCGTGCGAGGCCCTCGATCAGGTAACGGTTCACGTTGCTTCCGATGCCGAAGGGGAACACGTTGGCATCACCGACCGTCCCGCGGATCAGTGCGAAGGCCTCACGTTCCACCGCAACGAAGCCGTCGGTCACGATCACGATGCTGCGCGACATGCCTTCGGTGCGCGGGATGCGCATGGCGCGTTCCAACGCCGGCAGCAGTTCGGTACCGCCCTGCCCGGTCTGTTCGGCAATGAACACGAATGCCCGCTGGAGCTCCTCGGGTGTGGCCTGCGGTGAACGGTCCGCATAGAGCTGCGAACCTCCGGCGAACAGGAGGACGTTGAACCTGTCCTGTGGCCGCAGGTCTTGGAACAGGCGCTTCATCATGCGTTTCGCCACTTCGATGGGATAGCCGTTCATGGATCCCGACACATCGAGGATGAATACGTATTCGCGTGGCACCACCTGTCCGCTCTGCACCCGCTGGGGCGGTTCAGCCATGAGCAGGAAGAAGTTCTCGCCGCCACTGGAGCCGGTCAACAGACCGGTGCTGATCGCATCGTCCGCAAGCCGGTAGTGCAGTACGAGGTCGTTGTTGTTGTCGTGTATGCCAGTTCCCGTGCGCAGCTCGATCTCGGCCCTGTTCAGGTCCGGGAAGGTGATCGCGCATGGATAGGTGGGCACCACTACGTCCTTCAAGGGCAGGGGACTGTCGATGGAGGCCTTGAACGTGAAGCGTGGCCTTGCCTTTGGGAAGTCGTCCTGCAAGGTCAAGGTGTGCGGGTTGGTCGTCCAGTTCTCCTGGGTGGCGTTCGGGCCTCCGTTGTACCGTTCGCCCACCACCACCGGGTAGACGAATTCATACACACCCTCCTCTGGTACGATGTGCTCCGTGTAGCGCAATTCCACGTCCACCGAGGTGCCGGAGGTGATGTTCGCCACGCTCATCTGGAAGACATTCGGTCGATGCTGCTCGAGCAGGGATGCCTTCTTGCCGGCCTTCTGTGCTTCCATGAACTCCTGCTTCGCGGCCTCACGTTCCTTCACCTTCGCCTCGATCACCCGATCGCCGACACGCATTGTCATGCCATGCACGGCAGCGCGCGTGCTGGCAGGGAATACATACTCGGCCTGCAAGGTGGTCGCGTGGTCGTTCCGGTACGTCTGGTGCACGGTCACGCTGGCGATGGTTCCGACGATCCGCACGTCGGCACTTGTCGCGATCTGGGGCAGGTCGATACCCGCGATCGGGGTGCCCGTACTGTCGCGCACGATGAAATGGGGTGCCTGGCTGCGGGTCTCGCTTTCCTGCTGGGCGAAGGAGGATGAACAGGCGCCGAGCACCACGAGAAGGAGGAGGTTGCGAAGCATGCGCGATGGTGTATCACGGTGCCTAACGTCCGCTTTCCAGGATCGGTATGTTCGGTCGAGGTAGGGTCCTTGGCGGTCACCGGTCCCCTGAAAAGAAAAGCGGCCACCCCTTTCGGAGCGGCCGCCTTCCGGTCGGACTGCAAAGACTATTTCGTCACCACCACACGGAAATCAGAACGCTGGCCGTTCTCGAAGTCGATGTGGAACTGGTAGGTGCCGGCGCTCATGTTCGTGAGGTCGACCACCATGCTCTGGTCACCACCCGTGGCCACCTTCTGTTCGGAAACGAGCTGGCCGTCGAGGCTGAAGATGCGCAACGCGGCTGCGCCGGTGAAGCCTTTCATCGGGATGCGCAGCTGGTCGCGTGTCGGGTTGGGGTAGGGTGTCAGTTCCACCCTGTCCTGCTCGTCGATCCCGATGCTCGTGGTCACCACCGTTCCCACCGCAATGGCAGGTGCGCCTCCCAGGCCATTGAAGCCATTGAACCAGGTCGCGCCATCGCGGATCACGCTCGTCGGTTCTATCGAGTAATCCGCGTTGACGGCATAGTCCACATCCTCGTTCCAAGCGTGGCGGAAGGTCGACTCGTAGGTCTCGGTGCAGAACAGGTAGCGCTGGCCGTTCGCCAGTTCAATGGGTTCCGAGAACGGGATGAAGACGGACTCACCCTGAAGGTCTTCCTCGTAGATATACGATCCGTTGTCCAAGGTGGCCAGTCCACCGTCGGTGGGGATCGTGTAGGCGTTCGCGATCACATCCGTCCACAGGTAGGCATAGGTGGCCACCAATCGACCGGTGAGCGCACTGTCGAGCGGTTCGGCCTGGTCGGTGGGGGTGCGGCCTGCGAAGTACATGCCGGTCACGGAAAGGCGACCCAGGTTCGGGTTGCTCATCGAGATGCATGTGCGGAAAGGTCCCTCGAACTCGGCGGGTACAACGGAGATCTGGGTGATCGGCATGTTCGTGGCGGGATCGACAGGAGCATAGCTCAGCACTTCCGAGAAGTGCATCGGAATGGTGTAGGTGTTGTCATCCGTGAACTCATCCTCGACATCGCTCTCCGCGCTGTAGGTGATCTCGTAGGTCCCGTCCCACATGTCCTGGTTCAGGTCCGGCAAGGAGATGAAGACGCTGTCGCCTGGAGCAAGGCTGCTCACTTCGGCCACCTCGTTGTAGATCTCCGTTCCTTCCTGCGAGACCACGGCGCGCAGGCGTACCGTGCCCTGATCCGCACTGCCGAAGTTGTGGACGAAGCCACCCAGGGAGACGAAGAACTCACCCGGATTGGCGGCCAGCGCACGCGGCAGAGCGGCCGCTGCAGGTACGAGGAAGTCGAAGCCATCCACGCTCAGGTTGTTCGGGAAGGCCCCGAAGTTGTTCCCGATGAATGCGGTCACCGGCTCATTGTCCAGGACCGCACGGATCTGGGCGCCGTTCGTCTGCGAGATCATGGCCACCGGAATGGTCACGTCCAGACCATAGTCACCGCCCTGCATGTTGATGGCCAGGTCATCCCCGTTGCTGATGAGCAACACCGCCAATGCGCCTTCGTTCTGAGCGTTGAGGGCCTTCAGGCTGAAGTTGCAGGAACCACGGTAGATCACCGCGATCTTGCCCGCCACCTCGCTGCCGTTCACCAATGGCTCGCAGCCTAGGGAGTCGGCAGCGGATCCATCGTAACCCAGGACCAATTCGTTCTGGACGGCGTTCTCCGGGAGTGTCAGGTCAGCCACGGACCAGCCACTGGCGGCCACCGCATAGGCATTGGTGTATGATCCTGCGATGGAACTCGGTGTCAGTACCTGCACCACCACATTCCCCTGGCCAATGGCCGCGGTCGTCATCAAGCCCGATACGAGCGTAAGTAGTTGTTTCCTCATGGTTCCTTTCCCTCCGGCCGGATTGGGTTGATCGTTGTTTGGACCGGGGATCACAATTCTAGCCAAGAAGAAGGTTCCTTCAACGGATATTCAATGGTGCATGTCCAAGCCCTGATCGGTCGCGGGATGCTCCGTTGAGATGAAATCCGCTCATCTTCAGTCCCTTTCCAAGGCGGTTCGCGCCGAATGCTGGAATTCCTGCCTACCTTTCAGATCCGCGCCTGGTAGGTGTAGAGATCGTGGTAGCGGCCCTCCCGGGCGATGAGCTCGCCATGCGTCCCCCGCTCCACGATCCGTCCCTGTTCGATCACCAGGATCTCCGAGGCCTGCCGGATGGTGCTCAGGCGGTGTGCGATCACGAAGGTGGTCCGGTCCTTCACCAATTCGTTCAGGCTCTTCTGGATCAGGGACTCGCTTTCGGTATCCAGGTTGCTCGTGGCCTCGTCCAGGATCAGGATGCGCGGATCGGCCAGCATGGCCCGGGCAATGGCCACGCGCTGTCGTTGACCACCGCTCAACTTCACTCCGCGCTCGCCGATCACCGTGTCCAATCCGAGTTCCATGCGGTCGGTGAATTCGTTCACATAGGCGCCCATCACCGCCTTCTGAAGTTGCTCCTCGGTCGCCTCAGGGCGCGGGAATAGGATGTTCTCGCGGATGGTGCCCTCGAACAGGAAGTCGTCCTGTAGAACCACCCCGAGGTGCTTCCGGTAACTGCTCAGACGGACCTGGCTCAGGTCCTTGCCATCGACGGTCACGCGCCCGGAGGTTGGGGTGAGGAAGGTGGCCACCAGCCCCGCGATGGTGCTCTTTCCGCTGCCGCTAGTGCCTACAAGGGCGATGACGGAGCCTTTGGATGCGGTGAAGTCGATCCCATGAAGCACCTCCTTGTCCTCCTCGTAGGCGAAATGGACGTCCTCGAATGTGACCTCTCCGTGCACTTCGTCCAATACGATCGGTCGCTCCTCTTCCACATCCTCGGGAGCCATGTTCATGATCTCCTCCGTGCGGTCAAGCCCTGCGAAGGCCTCGGTGAGCTGGCTGCCGATATTGCTCATCTGCACGATCGGGGTGATCATGAAGCCCAGCAGCACCGTGAATTGCACGAATTCACCGCTGGTCAGTTCACCGCCCACCATCTGGTAGGCGCCGATGCCCATGATGCCCGCACTGGCGAGGCCCAACAGCAGGGTGCTCATGCTGCTGATGAAGGAGGTGGCGGTGAGGCTCGTCTTCACATTCTCGAACAGGCGTTCCACCCCCTTCTCGAAGGTCCTGTTCTCCTGCTCCTCGGCGCCGAATCCCTTGATCACGCGCACGCCGTTCAAGGTCTCGGTCAGCCGTCCGGTGACCTCCGCGTTGATCACACCACGGGTCCGGAAGATGGGGCGGATACGGCCGAAGGCCTTCATGGCCACGAACGCGAAGAAGCCCACGGGGACCAGGGTGAAGAGCGTCATCCATGGGCTGATATAGATGAGCCAGACGAGTGAGATCAGGGCCGTTAGCGTACCGCCGATCAGTTGGACCAGGCCGGTGCCCACGAGGTTGCGCACACCCTCCACATCGCTCATGATCCTGCTCACCAGGGCCCCGCTCTTGGTATTGTCGAAGAAACTCGTCGGCAGGGAAAGGATCTTGCGCTGCACCTGCGTGCGCAACTGGCTGATGAGCAACTGGGCCTCCACACTGAGCAGTTGCGTAAGGATATAGCTCGTGACGCTCTGGATGATCAGCGCGCCCACCACGGCGCCAAGCAGGATCCACAGCATGTTGAGGTCGCCTTTGCCCACGACATCGTCCAGCAGGTACTTGGTGCTTCCCGGAAGCACCATGCCCGATACCCGACTGATCACGATGAGCACGAGGCCGATCAGCACATGCTTGCGGCGCGGCCATATGTACGACTTGAAGGCGGCCCGCCAGGTCACCTTGCGTTCCACTTTGGGAGGTTCACCGGCCATGGCGCGAATGCGTGCTTTGGGGCCGTTCCCAGCGCGTTCTGCTCGTGCGGTGGGTAGTTTCGAGGTGCCTGGGATCATTCGGCGTATGGTCCAGCAATTCCCGGACCGGATGGGATCCACCGCCGTTTCGTCAGCTTCTGTCCGTCATAAGCGGAGAATGCGGGTCGTGGCCCGCATGCCATCCTGGGTCACGCTGACCTGCAATACACCGGCCGCGAAAGGCGAGAGGTCCACCGGGATCTTCCCGACACCAGCACTCACCTGGACCACCCACTCCTTCAGGAGCCTGCCCTGGGGATCGAACAGGGCGACCTCCGCCGAACCGGCGGTCGGCGCCTCATAGCTCAGGTCACATCGGGTCGTCGCTGGGTTCGGCAGGGCATAAAGGGTGGTCCCTTCCTTGGTGAAGTGGGCGGTGAGCGTTCCATCGGTGGCGAAGGAGCGGCGCAGGTGTTCGCTCTTTGGCTGTTCCAATGCTCCGGCGCTGTAACTCCAATGGCTCAACCTGAATCCTGGAGCGGCGGTGACGGACACATCGATGTCATTCCCGTTGAAGTAGATCCCATCGAATGGGAGGGAGGGGCGCAGCGTGTTCACCAGCAAGGTTCCGGCCTCCGGCGGGAACACATCGAAACGGAGATGCGCCGTGTTCGGCAGGTCGTACCATTCAAGCACATGCTCCCGCACCCGATCACCGCGTTCGCGCATCCACGCTGGCAGCAGTTGTCCGCTGTGCAGGTCCCAATTGGCCACATCGGTCGCCCAGCGTGCGAAGTGCCGGGGTATCTCGCCTTCCATGGTATTGCGGATGCGTTCGTTCTCCTCCAACAATGAGGCCGGGGTGAGGCAGGTGTTCATCAGGTCGGCCAGCCGGTTCAGGAAGCCCCGTCTGAACTCAGGCCTTTGGATCAGACTCTGGTAGATCTCCGCGTGGATGAAGCCTTCCCGGTGGACGTGCAACCAGTAGAACATGTCGAAGTCGACCGGGATCCATGGGGCGGCCGAGAGGGTGGCGTCCAGGTCGTACATCAGGTAGCGCCACTTTCCCTCATGGACGGAAGGCTTCCAGAACTTCAGGTTGTTCGAAGGCCAGTCGGAGTTGCCCGCGAAGATCTCCAGGGCGAAATAGTCGGAGTAGCTCGTCAGGTCGATCAAGCTGTCCACGATCCCGAAATGGGCATCATCCGACATGTCGTGTCCGCGGATGAACCATTGCAAGGAATCGAAATGCAGGCTGTCCCCTTGGATGATGTAGTCCTCCTCGTCCATCAGCAGGATCGGCTCCGGGTCCACACCATGGTTCAAGGCGAGGTAGTCCACATCCACTCGTTCGCGGATGTTCAGGATGCCCCAATAGGCTCCGTTCAAGTATACCACGCTGGGCTTGAAGCCGAGAACATCGATGTCCAGACCCGCATGCAAGGCCACTTGATGCCAGAAACCGTCCCGGTAGTGCGCCTGGCACCAGTCGCTCCCGGAATTCCGGAGGACCAGGCGCTTGAAGGCCGCGGCTTGGGGCTTTTCCCGGAAGAAGGCATGTTCGATCCGGTCCTTACCAAGACGGTCGCGCGCGGTGAGGCGGAGAGGGCGTTGTGGTTGGTTGCGGGAAACACGGCCGCCGTGTATCCGCAGTTCCACATCCTGGTCGATGCGTTCCACACCGGCCTCATCGAAGTACTCGAACCGGACGTCGATGCCGCGTTCATCCCAGAAGTTCGCACCCCAGTGCGGGTAGTCGGGCTCCGCCTCCGGCCCAAGCTCGTAAAGCCCGAGTGTATCGTCGAACAGGCTGTCGGGGTGTACGCTTATGGAGACGACCGGAAGCCGCGTGCTCGCATTGATCAGATAGGTTCCAGCGGTGACAGTGGATGGCAGATGTCCTGGCTGGTAGGCGATCGCCTTCACCACACCGGTCTGTTCCATGGTGATCGGTCCCGAGTAGAGAGCGCTGCTCGTATCCGGTTCACTACCGTCCCAACTCAGGTGCACCATGCACTCGGAGCAGGAGCTGATCGCCACGGAGGTCGGCCCGTTGTGGAAGCCGGGTGCGATGCTGAAAGCAGGGGCCTGGGCATAGCCTGGGTATCCGGTCGAGTTGTTCGCGGCACCCGGTGTCGGTTGATCGAAGATCACCAGTGAACCGGTCGGACCTCTGCCCGTGGAGTGGTTGGGCTTCAGGAACGGCAGGTACACCACATCGATCACGCCTTGGGCAACGCTGCTCAGGGCCAGGGGCTCTCCATCCCTGTCCAGGTTGAATGGGAAATGAAGGCCATCGGAGTTGTCGTTCCCATGGAAGACCACCAGGTGCGCGCCGGGTTCGAGCATGATCGACGGGAGCGCCCATTTCCACGGCTGGGTCGGTTCATCGCTCAGGTGGTATCCCGTCAGATCCACCGCCTCGGTCCCGGTATTGTGCAGTTCCACCCAGTCCGGCGTGGCACCGAACGCATCCGTGATCAGGTCGAGGTTCTTGCTGCACGCTTCGTTCACGACCACCTGGCAGAACGCAGCCTGGGCAAGAAGTGCTGCTGAGAGGAGTTGGACGGAGCGAAGCATGGTGAGGCACTGCTGATCGCAACGGTGCGGCCTCGGACCTTAGTGCTTGAACCGGACGAACAGGCGACCGAAGTTATCGCTGTCCTTGTCGATGCGGTGGTACAACTTCTTCACCCGCGGCTGTTGGAGGTAGCGGATCACCTTCTTCTTCAATTGTCCGCTGCCCTTGCCCGGAATGATCTCCAGCATGGGGATCCGACGGTCCACGCAGAAAGCCATCGCCTCATCCAGGGCCCGGTCGATCTGGTCGCCCTTGTTGAAGATGTCGTGCAGGTCGAGCTTGTGTTTGGCCATGGTTCACAAAAGAGACCTTATTTGCCGCCTTAATGTGCGACCATGATGCGCGCGCGTCGACGGACCTCATCGTTCTGTAGCAACAAATTGTATTGGCCATTGCTCAACAGGGAAACGTCCAATTGTATGCGGTTCCCTCCGGGTCGTAAAAAGCCTGTGGCAACATCGCGTCCGGTAGCGTCGAGCAAACGGTAGCTCGCGTTCGATACGTTGATATCGAAAACCACCGTTACGTCGTTATCCGCAGGAAGGGGAAAGACGCTCAGCGCACTTTGCCCATTAAGATCATTGACCCCGGAGGTGGAGACGGGCACCCACAAATCTACACCGAAGTTGTAGAAATGGCCAACCGAAGTGAAGACATTGTCCACGCGATACCAATGATAGTGATCCGTAGGTACTCCATTCTCGTGCTTCCTCATAAGCACCACATTAGGGATCGTACCAGCCGGATATACGATCGTACCGGTGGCGACCGGCTCGAACCCGTAGTTCGGGTTGATCGCTGGCCCCGTGCCGTAGGTGCATGTGGCCGTATTCACAGCTAGATCGCCGAAGGCATAGGGGAACACCATCGCCAAGCGGGGTGCTGAACACAGAAGTACGTCTCCATAATCACCCCCTAGGTGCCATAAGGTATCGCCACCAAGACGATAATAGTTCCATATCGTATCCTGGGCGAGTGTATATCCATGAGCATGGGTGGCACTGGCAAATGCTGTATCCAGGACGGTACTGTCCGGATCACTGGTCAAGTAGGTCACCGCATCAGGCTCCGAAGTGACAACGTTGGTGAAATCCCATAATATGTTACTGCCGGAAGTTGTTACAGCGGTGCTATTCCCGTTCCAAAGAAGTAGTATTTCGGTTTCGTTTGTAGGTATTGCGCTGGGTAGATCGAAGACTATTTGGGCGTTGCTCTGCACCCAGGATAGGGTGATGCAAACGGAAACGATGCATTTGGTCATGGTAGGTCATGGGTTTGTGCGTGGACAAAAGTTACGTTCGATCTTACTTCGGTCAATACCCACAAGTAGTGATTCTTAGGTGGTGGCGATCTATCCAGAGATGAACGTACCCGCAAGGTCTTGTCCATGTTCGCTCATGTTCTCGCAACTAGATCCTGATCAGATGCAACTTCCCGATCGCCGCCGCCTGCTTCGCATCTACCTCCGCCTCCTTCGCGCATTTCTTCCAGGTCTTCACACCGGCCACCACCTCATCGATGATCGCCTCCGCCTTCTTGATGTTCATGTCCATCGCTACCGCGAGTAGATCCTCGCGCGTGATGCCGATCCGCTTGCCATTGATGCTCAGTTGGTGCTGCCGCAACCAGATGTTGTCCGGGTTGTAGGCGAAGGTCACGTCGTAGGCAGGTGAGAGGTACCACTCGCCCTGCGGATCCATCAGGAAGCTGATGTTCTTCGTGTGGTCGTCGTGGTTGCGGGCGATGGCGTTGAAGCACATGCGGCGGAAGAGCTGCACCGCGGCCGGGTAGGGGAGGCCCAGCAGGCGCATCACCTGGAAAGCTTGCTCATAGCTGTAGGCCACCGGGTCGTTGTAGTCCAGGTGCGCGATGCCGCAGAGCGTGGCCATGTGCAGCTTGTGCGTGGTGCCATCCGCATCGATCACGCGATCGAAGCGTTGCGTGAGGAAGTGCGCGCGACCATGCTCTTCCAGCAATCGGCAGGGCATCATCTCCACGCCGCAGGCACGCGCCATCAGGTGG
>JAGQVR010000498.1 GCA_020437875.1 Flavobacteriales bacterium | reverse complement strand
ATCAGGTCCATGCTCTCCACCGTCAACGGGGCCTGCTTCTGCTTCTCGCTTATGCGGCTGCCGATCACCTCCGCCTCCTTCAGCAGCACCTGGTCCGTGCTGAGCTTGAACTTCAGTTCCTGGTCCAGGCTCTTCACCTGGATCTCCTGCGCCGAGTAGCCGATGAAGCTCACGACCAGGGTATAGGGCGGCAGCTCGTTCGTCAGGATCTCGAAGCGTCCATCGAAGTCGGTTACGGCACCGGTGGTGGTGCCCTTGATCACCACGCTGGCACCGATCAACGTTTCGCCCGTGGTCTGGTCCGCTACGGTACCGTGCAGCTTGTATTGCTGCGCGCTGGCGGCCAGCGAGGAGCATGCCACGAACAGAAGCAGGGCGAAGCGACGAAGGAGGTGCTGGGTCCTGGGCAGGGGCATGCTTGACGTTCTTTCGGGAGCGGCTTGGCGAAATATAGGCGATATGCGCGCCTCTCCTCACAGTCCGCGGGCCATGGCGGCCGCCATGAACACCATCAGGATGAGCAAGGGCAGTTGCAGGATGGTGAGCGTGGCCAAGGTGCGCGTATGTCCGAGGTCCACCTCTTTGCCCTTCCCGCGGGCTGCGCGCCAGCCCATGAAGGCGGCCATCGGCTTGATCTCCAAGGCCAGTACGAGCAGGAACAAGGTCATCTTCCCGATGAACCAATGGTCGTGGAGGTAGTGGTCCGTGCCCTTCTCCAAGCCTCCGAATGCGCGCATGAGCCCGGTGCCGATCCAGATCAAGGCCGCCAGCCCGTACCAGCTGTCGGTATGCAGCACGGCCGCCACATCATCCTGCGTGGACACGCGGCGCAAGGCACGCCAACGGGCATATACCGCGGCCAGTCCGATGGCCAGGCCCAGCAGGTGGAATACGGCGAAGAGGTATTTGGTGGTCATCAGGAGAGGTTCGGCGTGAACTTAACGATCGCACCCGCGAGCGCTTTCGTCCACAGGCCCGACCTTTACCCCTGACCGATCACAATTCGACCGCATGCCCATCTTCCTTACCAGCCATGGCGCCGCAGGCACGGTGACCGGTTCCAAACACCTGATCGAGGTCCGGGGTGATCATGGCGTCATCCGCGTGCTGTTGGATTGCGGCATGTTCCAGGGAGAAGCGCTGCGCGACGTGGAGAAGGACCCCAACCGCAGCTTCGGCTTCGATCCAACGGAGATCGATGTGCTCGTGTTGAGC
>JAGQVR010000497.1 GCA_020437875.1 Flavobacteriales bacterium | reverse complement strand
GACGGCCGTTCGAAGCGTCCGACAGGAGCAAGCGCCCGCCAATGTCGAACAGCTGCACTTGCACCATTCCCTCCATGGCGATCTCGAGGTTCACGCGATCCGAGGTCGGGTTCGGATACAAGGAGAACAGTGGATCGACCGAGCGTTCGTTCAGGCCGATGCTCGGTGATGTGATCCGCGTCAAGCCCGTGCTCGTGGTGACCCAGACCGCGTCCTCGGCATCGACCGCCAAGCGACGGACGTTCGGACCAGCGAGCCCGTCCACTTCCTCATACTGCGTCCACCCGGAACCGTTGTAGGCCGATACACCGCCTTCGGTAACGAGATAGTCCACATAGATGCCGGACCAGACCGTGCCTTGACCATCGATCACGATATCCGTTGCGGGGTTCAAGGTATCCGGAGCAGGCAGGATGAAGGGGCGGGTGTGATCACCACTATGCTGATCCAGGACATCGAAGGTGGATATCCCTTGCGCGGAGGCCACCCATTTGTTCTGGGCCGCATCGATGGCGATGCTCCGGATCCGGTTCGACAACAAGCCGTTCGCGGTGGTCATTGTGCTGAAGGTGCTTCCGTTGTAGATGATGATACCACCGAGACCGCCCGCCAACCATACGTTCCCATTGTCGGCGAATGCGATGTACTGCACGCCACCAAAGGGGATATCCGGACTGCCGAACGCGGTGAAGGTGCCGTTACTGTACAGCGTTGCGCCGTTGATCGTGCCCAACCAGACATCGCCGTTCGGTGCTTGCTTGATGTTCTTGACCTGGTCGTCGCTCAGGCCATCGACCGTGGTATAGGTGGTGTAGCTCGTACCGTCGAATACGCTGACGCCGAGGTCGGTACCCGCCCATACATCGCCGTTCGCAGTGACCTCGATCGCCATCACGTCATTCGTCGCCAATCCCGGATGGCTCGTGGTGGTGTGCGTTTCGAAGGTGCTTCCGTCGAACGCGCTGACCCCGGATTGCGTGGCAAGCCAGATCGTGCCGTCAGCGGCTACCGCCACGTCCCGTAGGTTGTTGGTCGGCAGCCCATCATCCGTGGTCCACGTGGTGAAGTCCTGTGCGAAGAGGAAAAGGCCGGAGAGGAGCGCTGCGAAGGTGGATAGGTGTCTCATTGGATCGATACGAATGTGGTCCGTGTGGTCGTGCTGGGTGATTGAAGCTCGAGGACGTAGACCCCGGCTCCGAAATTGAGCGCGTTGATGGTGACGAGGCCGTCACCGGAAAGGCTGTATTCCGGCGTGAGGATCGCGCCATCGGAGCGGATCACACGCA
>JAGQVR010000496.1 GCA_020437875.1 Flavobacteriales bacterium | reverse complement strand
AGCTCGGCGACGATCGGTGCTGTGACGGAACGCAGCTCGTCCTCCTCCACCTCTTCGATGCAGGTGAAGGCCAGCAGCAGCGGCAGTTCCTCATCGGCCGGTCGATCGACGGTGGCATGCTCCGTGGCGATGGTGGTCGTGCACGGCACATGCGTGGCATCGTGCGCGAACACTCCGAGCCGACCCTGGCACACCAGCAACAGCAGCAGGAACACCCGCGCCAAAGGATATGTGCCGATCAGCTTCATTTCAGAACGGGGCCAAAAGTAGGCCGGTGCACAATAGTCGACAGGTGTGGCCGTGTTAATTTCATCAAAGCCCCCTTGTTCATGGACCTTTGCGCGGGACCTTTCTACGCGCACCGCGGCCGATGGTTCCTGGTCCAGGCAGGGTCATCGATACAACGGGTCGTCCCGATACCTTCACACATCCTGTTCCCCCTGTCCCGCATGTCCCGCTTCCTCTTCATCACCCTGGCGCTTCTCCACGTCCCCGTTCTCTTGGCCCAATCCTTCACGGATCCGCGCGATAGCACTGTGTACCCGACCACCATCATCGCCACCACCGAATGGTTCGCGCGGAACCTGGACTTCGCCATGGAGGACACCGACCCGAACATCCCGGACAGCATCGCCTGCACCAACTGGGGCCGCACCTACAGCCGGGAACAGTCGCGGAATGCCTGTCCGCCGGGCTGGCACCTGCCCACGCGGGAGGTGTGGGCCACAGTGGATACCGCCGACATCTTCGCACTGCTGGACACCGTGTGCTGGGTGAAGCCCGAAGGCCACACCAACGCCACCGGACTCTCGTTGCAACCAGCGGATTCAAGCACAAGAAGGCCTATTGGAACCGCTACCTGAGCGCGGCCATCTGGTTCGATGATCCCGACGATCCCGATTCCAACTGGCACCTGCACGTGCACGGTAACAATGCCGACTTCACGCATTACCTGCACACGCACAAGGAGAAGATCAAGGTGCGGCGCTTCGCCGTGCGGTGCGTGCGCCCCGCAAAGGAATAGGGCGCCGGCCGGTGCACCGAAAGACGCGATCTTCGCACCATGAACCCACGCATCCCCATCGCGGTCCTCACTCTCTTCATGCTCCCTTCCTTGTTCGCTCAGGAAGAGGTCATCGTCAGTGGACCGCCAGTGGTCCAGGAACCGGTCACGGACCCGGATGAGCCACTCACCATTGCGGATGAGATGCCCTCCTTCCCCGGTGGCAGCGAAGCCCTGTTCAAATACATGGGGAAGCACGTGACCTATCCCGAGGAGGCCATTGAGAACGAGGTGCAGGGCACGGTGTACGTGAGTTTCGTCGT
>JAGQVR010000495.1 GCA_020437875.1 Flavobacteriales bacterium | reverse complement strand
TCCTGGGCGAGCACGCGGGTCAGTCGGCCGGATCGGGTGTTGAAACGCCAGCATTGGTTGCTTCCGATCCACATGTCACCCTTCGGATCGATCACGACATCCTCCGGTTCGAAACGGATCGCGCTCGGGTAGGCCATGCGTTGGACCACCCGGGCCTTCATGGTCACGGTGTCGTACTCGGCGATGAAGAACGGATGGATGCCGAACACACGGCCTGTGGTTCCGTCCACGGCGAACATGCCGTTCACGTTGGATTGCGGGTCGCTGTTCCAAAGCCCCTCGGACCACACGGTCATGCCCAATACGTCGATCCGGTCGGTCTTGCCTTTTTGAATGCTTATGTGGAACGCGGAGGTCGCCTTGCGGTAGCCCCATACATGACCCTTCGTATCGATCGCGATACGGCACTGCTCCGCAAATACCCGTTCCACTTTGGGGCCACCAGCACCTGGTCCTTCCGGGTCCGGATCCACCTTGAACAATCCAGAGCTCGTGGCGACCCAGACATGGCCCTGATGATCGAACTCGATATCCAGCACATAGCTGGCCTCGGACCCGGGCCCCAGCGGAACATGGGTGAACACCTCGGTGCGTGGGTCGAACACCTGCACCCCCCGCGACCCCGTACCCAGCCACATACGGTCATCGGGACCCGAACGCACGACGTTCACGTAGTTCTCCGCGAGCGAGCCCGGGTCGGCCGGGTCATGGCGGTATACGTGGAACTGGTAACCATCGTACCGGTTCAGGCCGTCCTTGGTGGCGAACCACATGAAGCCCTGGTGGTCCTGTGCGATGGAGTTGATCATCCCCTGCGAAAGCCCATCCTCCAGTGTGAGCCTTCCGAAGGGCAGGCGCAGGGTATCATCCTGGGCGGTCGCCGACAGGACGGCAAGCAGCAGCAGACTGCATACCATCCGGCGCCATGCCCAGCTGTGCGGCATGGTCAGGAAAGGGGAGGTGTGTAGAGGCCCCTCGTCAGTGCGTAGACCACGATGCCGGCCGTGTTGCGCGCGCCTGTCTTCAGCAGGATGTTGTTGCGGTGCCCCTCCACGGTGCGCGGGCTCAGGAAGAGTTTCCCGGCGATCTCCGTGGTGGTGAGTTCCTGGCAGATCAGGCAGAGCACCTCCTGCTCCCGTTCCGAGAGCGGGTCCGTGTCGTTGAAGGTGGGCTTCACCTTCTCCTTGTTCACCAATCCGTGGAGCATCACGCGGCTCACCAGCTCACTGAAGTGGTAACCACTGTCGGACACGGCCCGGATGGCGTTCTCGATCTCGTCCGGTTCGGCGGTCTTCACCACATACCCGTTCGCACCGAGCTCCATCAGGTGAA
>JAGQVR010000494.1 GCA_020437875.1 Flavobacteriales bacterium | reverse complement strand
AATGGTTCTGCGACCTCACCCTGGAGACGATCAAGACGCTCACCCTTTCGCCCGCCGCGGTGCGTAAGCGCGTGAGCTTCGAAGGTGTGGGGATCCTGCGGAGCTATGCGGAACAGAAGCAGAGCGTGGTGTTGGTGCTCGGCCATTTCGGGAATTGGGAGCTTGCTGGTGCGCGGTACAGCGCCGAGCCGGGTCTTCCGCAGCTCTACGTGATCTATCATCCGCTGCAGAACAAGTGGTTCGACCGCTTGGTGTACCACATGCGCACCCGGCATGGCACCCGGCTCTACACCATGCGCGAAACGAGCAGGTCCATGCTTCGCGACCGGCACCTGAACACGGCCACGGCCTTCATCGCCGACCAGACCCCATCGCCTGAGCGGGCCTATTGGATGACCTTCCTGAACCAGGACACGCCCGTATTCCAGGGCACCGAGTCCCTGTCCAAGAAACTTGGCTATCCGGTGGTCTACATCAGCATCACCCGACCCAGGCGGGGGTATTACCATCTACAGGTGGAAACGCTGGTGGCAGACCCGAAGTCGACCGCCGAAGGGGAGATCACGGAGATCCATACACGCCGATTGGAACGGGATATCATCAACTATCCGCACCTTTGGCTCTGGACACACCGCCGTTGGAAGCACCAGCGGCCTACGACCAACGAATGAGCAGCGCGACCGAGAAGGAACTGATCCTGGCCACGAAGCCCTTCGCCAGGGAGGTGCGGTGGAAGAGCTGGTGGCACCTATTCTCCACGGGGCTGCTGCTGGCAGGCGCCTACTTCGGCATCTTCTGGCCATCTTCCCCCCTGTGGGTCAAGTGGCTTTGTGCGATCCTGGCGGGACTCCTGATCGCCCGGATGTTCATCATCTACCACGACCACCAGCACAAGGCCATCCTACAGAACAGCAAGTTCGCCGATGGGATCATGACGCTGTGGGGCCTCTTCGTCCTGGCGCCCACCAGCATCTGGAAGCGCTCCCACGACCACCACCACACGCACAACAGCAAGCTGTACACCAGCAGCATCGGCTCCTACCCGATCGTCACCGTGGAGAAGTTCAAGTCGTTCACGAAGCGTGAGCGCAGCATCTACCTCTTCATCCGCCACCCGCTCACCATCGTCTTCGGCTACCTCACGGTCTTCCTGTACGGCATGTGCGTGCGCTCCTTCGTGAACAACCGCGCCAAGCACTGGGATTCGTTGATCGCCGTGGTGCTGCATGCGGGCATGGGTGTGTTGATCGTATGGTTGCTCGGCTGGACGGCCTTCTGGCTCGGACTGGTGACACCGGCGGCGATCGCCTTGGGCTTCGGTGCCTACCTCTTCTACGCC
>JAGQVR010000493.1 GCA_020437875.1 Flavobacteriales bacterium | reverse complement strand
CGATTGGGAGCGGACACGCTTCACCATGGAGCCCGACCTGAGTGACGCGGTGATCGATGTGTTCATCGACCTGCACAAGAAGGGACTGGTGTATCGCGGCCTGCGCATGGTGAACTGGGATCCCGTGGCGCTTACGGCCGTGAGCGACGAAGAGGTCATCCACAAGGAGGTCAGCTCGAAGCTCTACTACGTGCGCTACAAGGTGGAGAGCCTCACCCCCAACCCCCTCTCCGAGGGAGAGGGGGCATCTTCTGATGGGTGGATCACCATCGCGACGACGCGTCCCGAAACCATCCTGGGCGATACGGCGGTTGCCGTACATCCGGAAGATGAACGGTATGCGCACTTGAAGGGGAAGCGCGTGCTCGTGCCGCTGATCGGTCGCAGTATCCCGGTGATCTTCGATGCGTACGTGGAACGCGAGTTCGGCACCGGCGCCTTGAAGGTGACCCCCGCGCATGATGTGAACGACTACGAGCTGGGCAAGAAGCACCAGCTGGAGACCATCGACATCCTGGAGCCGAACGGCACCCTGAGCGCCGCCGCACAATTGTACGTTGGCGAGGACCGCTTCGTGGTGCGTAAGAAGATCGCGAAGCAGCTGGAGTCGGAAGGCCACCTGGTGAAGACCGAGGACATCCAGAACAAGGTGGGGACCAGTGAGCGTACGGATGCCGTGATCGAGCCGCGCCTCAGCCTGCAATGGTTCCTGAAGATGGACGTGCTCGCGAAGCCGGCGCTCGAGGTGGTGAAGGACGGCCGCGTGAAGCTGCATCCGCAGAAGTTCGTGAACACCTACACGTACTGGATGGAGAACGTGCGCGACTGGTGCATCAGCCGCCAGTTGTGGTGGGGGCAGCGGATCCCGGCCTGGTACAACGAGGCTGGTGATGCGGTCGTGTGCCGCACTGAGGCCGAGGCCATCGCACAGTTCAAGGCAGCCGGCCAGAACACGAACGGTATCCATCAGGACGAGGATGTGGTGGACACCTGGTTCAGCAGCTGGTTGTGGCCGATCAGCGTGTTCGATGGCTTCAAGGACCCGGACAACGCGGACATCAAGTACTACTACCCGACGAACGACCTGGTGACCGCACCGGAGATCCTCTTCTTCTGGGTGGCGCGCATGGTCTTCTTCGGCCTGGAAGTGATGGGCCAACTCCCCTTCCACACCGTTTACCTGCACGGCACGGTGCGCGACATCGAAGGCGCCAAGATGAGCAAGACGAAGGGGAACGTCATCGACCCCACCCTCGTCACGCAGGAGTACGGCGCGGATGCGCTGCGCTTTGCGCTCATCACCCAGAGCGCGCCCGGCAACGACCTGAAGCTCGACCTGCAGAAGGTCGAAGACTCCCGCAACTTCG
>JAGQVR010000492.1 GCA_020437875.1 Flavobacteriales bacterium | reverse complement strand
CGAACACGGATCCGGCCATCAGCAGGCCAGTGGCCACGAAGAACCACCAACGAAGCCAGAAAGGCGGGTCGATGCGAAAGGTGAAGGAGTCCGGTGCGCTCCATGGCCCATCACCCACGGCGGCCATGACCTCGAAGCGGTAGTCGCCATGCGGCAGGTTGCTGTAACTGGCGAAGCGCGCATCGGTGGCAGGAAGCCAGTCGAGGTCCGAACCCTCCAGGCGGTACCTGTAGCGCACACGCTCCGGATCGCTGAGGCTGATGCCGGTATAATCGAAGGTGAGGTAGTTGCGCCGATACTCCAGGACCAGCCCGATAGGGAGCCCTTTAGCTGAAAGGCTGTCGCTCGATCTGCTCCAATCGGTGTTCTGCAAAAAGGACCGTACCCCGGTGATGTGGACCTGCGGTACCGGAGGGGAGGGGCGGTCCTTGAAGCGCTCACTGTCATGGAAGACGAGACCTCCTGCGCTGCCGAAGAACAGCCGGCCCTGTGCGTCCATCGCGCCAGCGTTCAGGTTGAACTCCAGGTTCCGGAGGCCGGCGCTGAGCGTGATGTGCTCGCGTGCGGCGGGGTCCGCGAGCAGGCTGTCCGGGTGGAAAAGGAAAAGTCCATTGTTGGTGCCCGCCCAGATGCGGCCGTAGCTATCGCCCTGCAGCAGCCCGATGAAGTTCGAGCCGAAATCGGTGGCGAAGCGGAAGGTGCGGAATGTCCCATTCACACGGCAGGAGAGTCCGTTGCCAGTGCCGATCCACAACCTGCCGGAGCCATCGCGCAGCAGGCATTGAACCGTGCTGTCGCACAGTCCATCTGCCACAGTGTAGCGCGTGAACACGTTACCGTCGAAGACGCCCACGCCGTTGTCCGAAGCGAACCAAAGACCGCCACGTTCATCACGGACCAGGCTTCGCACCGAGCGGCCGGGACCATCGCTTCCGGAAGGATGGTGCTGGACCGATCCATCGGAGCGCACCACGGCCAACCCTTCGCGGGTGCCGCACCAGATGTTCCCGGCATCGTCCTCCAGCAGGGAAAGGACCCGCAGATCGCTCATCGCGATGGCGGAAGGCAATGGGGTCACCAAGCCGTGCTCCAACCGTACCAGCCCATCGTTGGTGCCGAACCAGAGGGCATCGTTCCGATCCTTGATCCCGCACCAGATCGTGTTGTTGGGCAGCCCGTCACGTGTGGTCACCATGGCCATGCCGTCCATGCGGCAGATGCCATTGTCATATGTACCCAGCCACAAGCTACCGTTCGCATCGGTGACCACTGTCATGACCAGGTCGCTGCACAGGCCGTCCTTCACGGTATAGGTGACGAACCGATCGCCCAGGTATTTCAGCGCGCCCGCACCGTCCGTACCGAACCAGATGTTCCCCTCCCGGTCCTGAAAGGCGCAATAGATGTTATCACTGGGCATCCCCTGGTGTACAGTGAATACCCGCA
>JAGQVR010000491.1 GCA_020437875.1 Flavobacteriales bacterium | reverse complement strand
GGGCGGTTGAGACCACAACGGGGCGGGCAGGAGGAGCGGCAGGCAGGCCAGCAGGTGCGCGGGGCGGAGCATCGGTGGCGACAAACTACTGCGATCCGGGCCTGGGACCGTCGCTTCTCCTTGGATCCTATGAGAGTATCGGTCGTCGGGACCACGATATCATTCATTCAAAGGATGGACAGGCAGGTCAGGGCCGTCTTGCTTTGTCCCGGTTCCATGACGAACGAACCCACCATGAAGAAGCTCCTTCCTTTTGTGTTTTCGATCGTGGCAGCAACTGCCCTGGCCCAGGCCCCCGAGGCCTTCAGCTACCAGGCCGTGGCCCGGGATGCCAATGGCGATCCGTTGGCCGGCACCACCATCACCGTCATGTTCGCCCTTCACCAGACCACCCCAATGGGTGCCGTTCTGTATGTCGAACAGCACAACCCCACCACCAACGACCTGGGCCTGTTCCAGGTGGAGGTGGGCCAAGGGACGCAGCTACAGGGCACCCTCAGCGCCATCGACTGGAGCGCGGGCCCTTACTTTCTGGAGGTCGGCATCGATCCGGCCGGTGGCCTCCTCGTTGTGCCCGTGGGCACCCAGCAGTTGCTCAGCGTGCCCTACGCGCTCCACGCCGGCACGGTGGACGTGGCCGACGATGGGGATTGGGTGGTGAACGGTGACACCCTGCACAGTGGCAACAAGCGCGTGGGCATCGGCACCGCCGCGCCGGACACCACCCTGCACGTGGTCGGTGGCTTCAAGTACCAGGACGGTACACAAGCGGACAAACGCATCCTGACCAGTGATGCGGACGGGAACGCCAGTTGGCAGGTACCGGACGGAAGCGTGCTCTTGGGCGGCTTCTCGCCTCCCTTCAACCTTGACTGCCTGGCAGCCTCGGCCACCCGCCCAACAGGTTCTACTCCCGTCGCTGTGGCCCAGTATGGGCAGTATCTCTACGTGGCCAACTTTATCGGCAATAGCATGCAGGTGTTCGACGTGAGCGACCCGGGCATCCCCACCCTCGTGACCTCGGTTCCCACGATCCTCCCGGTGTCCATCACCATCTCAGGTGGGCGTGCCTTTGTGGTGAACCAAGATCAGAACTTATCGGTGTTCGACCTGGGCACTCCGGCTTCCCCGGCCCTCCTGGGCAGCGTGCCCACCGATCTGCAGCCCACGTCCGTCGCCGTGAACGGTGACTATGCCTATGTCTCACATGGGAATGGTGCAACGCTGATGGTGTACGATGTGAGCGACCCTTCGTCCATGTCCCTCCTGAGTTCCTTGTTCGTTCCTATTGCCCCAGGGAGCACGGTTGCCATCAAGGACGACCATCTTTATTGGGTGGCCAAAACACTTTCGGTCGTGTTCGATCTCTCGAACCCTGCTTCTCCGCAATTTGTGACAAATCCCAGTTGGGGTGGTGACCACTTTACCCGGTCCGGAGATCATCTATACGTGG
>JAGQVR010000490.1 GCA_020437875.1 Flavobacteriales bacterium | reverse complement strand
TCCTGAACGGCACGGCCATGGGCCTGAAGGATGCCATGATGCCGGTGTTCACGGTCCAGCGATTGGCCTGGACCAATTCGGAATATGCGGACCTGACCTCGGGCGCCAATGTGACCGCCGCTGTTTGTGCGATGGTCTTCGCCGGTTGGCTGGCCGACCGCGTGGGCAAGACCCGCATCATCGGCATCTACACGGTACTGATCGCACTGGGCTGGACCACCCTTGCGCTCACACCACGGCTCTGGGCCACGGCCGGCTACTTCACCGCCTCGATCTATGCGATCCAGTTCCTGGAGACCTTCTGCATCGTGGCCGTATTGGCCACCGCCATGAACCTGTGCTGGACCCGCGTGGCCGCTACGCAGTTCACGCTGTACATGGTGTGCAACAACTTGGGCATTGTCGTGGCGGCTTCGTTGCTCGGACCATTGCGCGGGCAGTTGGGTTGGTCGGCCATGTTCCTGCTGACGGCCGGTCTGTTGGTCGCAGTGGCCGTGTTGGTCGGCTTCGTGCACCTTGGAGCGCACCGCTCCGTACTGGGCAGGTTGGAAGCGGAGTTCAATGCGGAACAAGGCGCGGCGCCGGTCCCGGCGCCCGTGGTTCCCAGTGACCTGGGCGAGGGCTTGACGCCGTAGCCCGATCGACCGAGCACGGTGGCCCGCGCGCAAAAGAAGCGCAGCGCGAAGTAGGGCGAACGGAGCACAGCGACTACCTTGCCGTTGATGCGCCATGCGTTCCTGACGTCCGCCCTGCTGGTCCTTTGCCTGCCCATGCGCGCGCAGACCATTGCACCCGCTTGGGCGGACAGTGTGACCGAGCAGCTGGCCGGTTCGCCCATCGAGGACCATGAGGCCACGCTTCCGCTGGTCCGTCGGCTGTTGGCGCATTACGATCAACGACGCGACACATGCGGCATGGCGCAGTCGGCCGTGGCCATGGGTTCGTGCTACGACCACCTGGGCAAGCTCGACAGTTCCTTGTATGTGCTGCTGTTGGCCAACGATTGGAAGGATCATGACTGCGACCCGGAGCTGCCGTTCCGTGTGGCGCTCAATTTGTCATCAGTGTATCTCAGCCTCGAGGAGTTCGAACGGGCCGACTCCATCTGTGGCCTTGCCTTGGAGCAACGGATCGACGGTGGGTACAGCAAGCACCATTCGGACCTCTTGTTCAATCGTGCGGTGGCCAAAGCGAATCAAGGCGATCTGGACGGGGCTGATGCGCAGTTCAAAGCCTTGGAGGAACAGGCCCGCGCAAAAGGCGATGCGATAAGCGAGATCGATGCCCTACTGAACCGTGGTGCCTTGCGCGGGATGCAAAAGGACCTGCCTGGAGCACAACGTCACTTGGAAGCCGCCCTTGCCCGCTGCAAGGAAGTGGATTGCCCCATCCGCGCCACGATCCTGAAGAACTTGTCGTCCGTGGCCGGGAACCGCGGCGATTACGCGCTGGCCATGGCCTTGGGCGATAGTGCGCTCGTGTACGCCAAGGCGAGCGGTGACCTG
>JAGQVR010000489.1 GCA_020437875.1 Flavobacteriales bacterium | reverse complement strand
CCCGTCCGTAGTTGGCGAGCTCGACGTCGCGGCCGCGCACGTTCTCCTTCTCGAGCAGCGCGATCAGGTCGTGCGCGTACTGGACGAACGCCGGCATCGAGAACTCGTGCGCGGCGCGCACCTCGGCGGCGGTGCGGTAGCGGTAGGTGCGCCCGGGGTAGCCGGCGATCCAGACGAGGTCGCCCTCGGAGACCTTTCCGGTCGCGACTTTCAGCCAGTGCTTCGGCCGGTAGGGGACGTTCTCCGCCGCCGGCGGCGCCGGCTTGCCGTCGGGCCCGACGTAGGCGCGCAGGTAGCCCCAGTCCCCGGTGTGGCGCGGCCACATCCAGTTGTCGGTGTCGCCGCCGAACTTGCCGATGGCGCTCGGAGGCACGCCCACCAGGCGCACGTCGCGGTAGGTCTTGTAATGGAAGAGGTAGAACTCGTTGCCCTCGAACATCACCTTGAACTCGGTGCTCATGCCGTTCTCCTTGCTGCTCTCCGCGATGAGCTGCTGGGCGATCTCGCCGATCTTGGCTTCGCGCTGCTCTTCGTTCATGTCCGCGGTGAGCTGGCCGTTCACCTGCTCGGAGACGTCATCGATGCGCTGCAGGAAGCTCACGCTGAAGCCGGCGGGCAGCTCATCCTTGCGGGTCTTGGCCCAGAAACCGTCCGTGAGGTAGTCGTGCTCCACGCTGCTCAAGCCCTGCACGGCGTCGTAGCCGCAGTGGTGGTTGGTGAGGAAGAGGCCTTCCGCGCTCACCATCTCGCCGCTGCAGAAGCCGCCGCCCAGGCGCACGATGCCATCCTTGAGGCTGCTCTTGTTGATGTCGTAGATGTCCTCGGCGGTGAGCTTGAAGCCCAGCTTCTGCATCTGCGCTTCGTTGATCTGCTTGAGCTTGTTCAGCAGCCACATGCCCTCGTGGGCCTGGGTGCCGATGAAAAGGAGTGCTGCAACGAGCAGCGATAGCGTACGCTTCATGTTGAGGGGTTGAAGGGGGGCAAATGTAGGATCCCCTGAGGAACAGGGACCTGGGACTGTGCCGCAGCGCAGAGGCTGGGACGAACGGTTGGGTGATCACGTGGGCGCCGAAAGCGAGGAGATGAGAACCGGGTATGCACGGAGATGGACGTGCATTCGAATGCACATTGCACTTCATTCCCGTTCATCTATGTCCATTCCCGGTTCCGAACGGACCTGGATGGATGGCTACGGTTCCACGGGTACAGGCTTCCAGGGGATGGGGAGCAGCAGCTCTTCCACCCGGCCGAAGAGGGCCTTGTACGCCGGTGGCACGCCCACGCGGCCCACTACGCGCTTGTCCTTGCCGTTGCCCACCACGCGCAGGATGGCGCTGGGCAGGTCGGTCACATCGCGGTCGTAGCGGTCCTCGAACTGGAAGAAGCCGCTGGCCTCGGCATCCTTCAGGATCCGCTGCAGGGTGTCCGGCCCGATCCAGGCGCTGTGCAGGCCTTCGCGCTCCACATGCGAATGCCCCTCGTAGGTGGCGTAGCCGCTGCGGTACA
>JAGQVR010000488.1 GCA_020437875.1 Flavobacteriales bacterium | reverse complement strand
GGAAGAAGGCGAAGTTGCCGTAGAACGCGCCGCTGAATATGGTCATGGCGGCAAGGCCACCCCAATGCTGGGCCGCTGGTTCGCGAATGATGCGCAGCACCTCATCGCTGCCGATGATGTACATGAGGAAGATGTTGCCGATGAGGAAACTGATGCCGAAGAAGATGGCGTGCTTCAGTGTCTTCTTCGCCAGCTTCCGGTTCGTCATCGGGCCTTTGTTCAGGGCCTTCTGCTGCTTCCAGTCGCCTTCGATCGCGTATTCGATCCGGCGGAACACCATTTCCATGAACACCGTTTGCGGGCATGCCCAGCCGCAGAACAGTCGACCGAAGGCCACGGTGAATAGGGCGACGAAGATGATGAAGGTGATGATGCCTACCACGAAGATCAGGAAGTCCTGCGGCCAGAACACCTGCCCGAAGAAGACGAAGCGGCGTTCGACCAGATTGATCATCAGCAAGGGCTCGCCCGAGATGCGGATGAAAGGACCTACGAAGAGGAGGACCAACAACGAATAGCCGAACCACTGGCGCCAGCGCGTGAATCTGCCAGCGGGTTTCTTGGGATACACCCAAACACGCTTGCCCTGCTTGTCCACGGTGCTGATCGCATCGCGGTAGCTCTCATCCCGGACATGTCCTTTGGCAGCGGCGTCGCGCTTGATATGTTCGGGTTGTTCATTCATCACCTGGCCGCCATCGCGGCGGTATCAGGCAGTGCGGCGGCCGTATCCACCGGAACTTCCGGAGCAGCTCCATCCCCTGTCCACAGATCACCCTGAGGCGCTTTCTGGGTGGCCCCACCCGTGCCCTTCAAGCTCATGATGTAGTGGGTGACGTTGGCGATCTCCAAAGGCTTCAACTGGGTCTTCCAGCTGATCATGCCTTTCTCCGGCACGCCGTACTTGATGGTCCTGAAGATGTCCTTCACATCACCGCCATGCAGCCAATACGTGTCGGTCAGGTTCGGTCCTACGGAGGTTTCCGATCCAGCGCCATCGGCACCATGACAGGGCGTACAGTATTGGTTGAAGATCGCTTGTCCGCCAGCGAGGGCGCCAGCATCGGTGCTCACGGTGATGTTCGTTTCGTCCACCGCGTTCTTCTGCGTGGCCATGAAAGCGGCCACATCGGCCTTGGCCTGCTCCATCTCCAGCTCGTACTCCTCGGCCTGGTATGGCACCACCTCCACCACATGCACGTTGATCAGATAGATCACACCCCAACCGATCGTGAAATAGAAGAGCCACAGCCACCACGGCGGCAACACATTGTCCAGTTCCCGGATGCCGTCGTACTCATGGTTCATGAGGATGTCCTTCTCCTCCTCGATCTCCACCTGGCGGGTCAACTTCTTCATCAGCTGGTCCACCCAGCTCGGCCCTTTGTCGGCCAAGGACTCCTCGGTCGTGCTATCGGCACCGGTGATCGCACGTGTCAATCCGCGGAGCACATTGATCTGGGCCAGCATGATCACGAAGAGGAAGATGTTGATGCCGGTCAACAACCAGAACAGGT
>JAGQVR010000487.1 GCA_020437875.1 Flavobacteriales bacterium | reverse complement strand
CAGGTAACGAGGTACGCGATGAAGGCATCACTCTCCGAGCGGTGGTAGAGCACCCACACATCGTGGCCGTTGGCATGCCGTGTGGCGGTGAGGCGCTCGGTCACGGGCCCGTCCAGCAGCACGTTCGCGCTCACCACATCGCCGTTGCCGTTGTTCTGTGCCATGTCCACGATGCTGTACGCGGCGTTCGGTTGGCCGATCCATTGCCCGGCCTGTGCCGGTGCAGTGAAGACGTAGTAGCGTTGCGGATCGTCCGGAAAGGGCACGATCAGCGCGCTCTGGCTGGTGCTGTAGGTGCCGAAGAGGCCGCTGCCGTTGGGCATCACCGTGCCGGTGCGGTCCCACACGTTCTCGCCGTTGGTGTAGAAAAGCAATTGACCGGTGGCGTCGCAGATGCTGGCACAACCTTCATCGGTACTGAGCGGCGTGCTGATGGCCACGGGTGCACCGCTGCTGAAATCGAGCCCCGCGTTGAAGCCGAAGGGCCAGTGGCCGTGCTGCAGCTGCGCGCAACAGGTCGCGGCGCAGGCCAGCGTTGGTATGAGGAAGGGGATGCGCATGGATCCTCGCCAAAGAAGACCCGGTTCACGGGCGGAACGATGCCTGACAAGGGTGGAATGTTCGGCCGGTGGTCGACGGTGTCGCAGTACTCAGTGCAGTGTGTCGCGGTGCAGGTGGAAATAGAGCAGGAAGCCGGCCGGGATGAGGCAGTAGACGAAGAGCAGCACGGAAACGAACAGGAAGTAGATCGTCATGGCCCAGATGAGCATGGCGCACACCGCCAGCAGGATGTGCAGCACATTTGATACGGCGTAGATCGTGTAGCCCGGCCGCTTGCCCGCCAGCATGAGCCCAGCGCCGAGCAGGGCACCCACGCAGCTCAACAACACCAGTTGCAGCAGGAGTGACAGGTACACCGATGCTTCGCCCCCCACGCCGCCCTGCCGGATGCCCGTCTCCAGCAACCCCACCTTCACCAGGTTGGTCAGGAGCAGGAGGACGTTGCCCACGAGCGTGAGCACGCACATCACCGTGAATCCGACGGATCGTGGGGTGCTGGCATATTCGGGCATGCCGCAAAGGTGCGCATCCGCTGCGGGTGCAGCGCGGCATCGTCAGCGGCGGCCCTCAGCGCACCAAGGCCACGCGCAGGGTATGCGCAGCGACGGCAGAACTCACCTGCACGAGGTACACGCCGGACGGAAGGTCGCTGCCGATGCGCATGTTCAGCGGGCCATGGGCGTTGATCTCGCTCAGCACCGCTCCGCTCGCATCGAGGAGGCGCACCGTGGCCAGTGCATCCATCGGTCGGGTGCTGCGGACGGAGATGACGCCATCCGCACCTCCGAACGCGACAAGGCCGAACGCATCCACCTCCTCAGCAAGCCCCGTGGTGCCCGGGGTGAATTGCCAGAGCTCGTTGCTCGGCAGGTTCCCTCCACTGATGGTCTTCTCGCCGAACACCAGGTAGCCGTTGCCGCCTACGGTGAACAGGGAGCCATTGGCGATCCGGTCCGTCGGCAGAAGGGCATCCTGTATC
>JAGQVR010000486.1 GCA_020437875.1 Flavobacteriales bacterium | reverse complement strand
CCACGAACCCGCAGCCGCCTGTTACCAGATGTGTTGCCATGCGCTGCAAAGATGGGTTCTCGGTCACGAAAGGGAACGGCTCAGGTGGTGGTTCGTCCCTTGCTCCCCAGCGGAAGCGTGCCCACGAACGGAGTGCGCAGCAACCAAACGAACAACAACATGACCCCGAACCAGATGATCGTATGGGCTGCACCTGTAACATCGCCGGGGTCGACACCCAGACCTTGGGCCACGGACCTCCGCAGCCCGTGCAAGGGCTTGGTCGATGCGATCATGCCCACCCCGAGCAGGACCAATGCCAGGTATTTCAGGCCTTGCGCCTTCGATCCGGGTGCCCAAAGCTGGGACCAAGGAAAGAAGGCCAAGACGACGATCGCGTTCATGACGAACGAGAGGTTCAGGACCAAGGTGTTGACGATGTGGAAGGAGCACCAGATGATCACCCAGACGATCCAACGTTTCCGTCGCATCAAGGCCCAGAAGAATCCAAGCTCAAAGACGACTGCGAAGATGTCCGCGAACTCCCACAACCAACGGTAGGGCATGTTCACCGCCCAAGTGGCCAAGAGCGCAGTGTTGCTGGCGCTGTGGTATTTCACCAGCAACCAGGCCAAGAAGCCTCCTGTGCTGAAGTCGAAGTCGAGCCAGACCAGCGCTTTCCCGAAACCTGCGGTGATGAAGGCGAAAGCGATGATCGTGGCCAACAAGGCCAGATCGGTGGTGCGGTTCGGGACGGTCGCTTTTCCGCGATCGATAAGCGCATCCACCGAGAAGTGTTCGCCCCAATCCGATGAGCTGAGCGAAATAAGCACGCACAACAGGAGTATCGGATGATCCACCTTGCCCAAGGAGAAATGGAACGAATTGCCGATGATCATCACCGAGAGCAGACCGAAGGCCGCGATCCGCGTACGTAACCCGATGGTGAGGAGCGTGGCGAACAGGATCAGCAGCACGTTCAATGTGGTGAAGAACGTCTTCGGCGGGAAGCGGTCGAAGAGATTGGCCAGGCTCAACAACGGGGGCGAGAAGAACGTTGGCGGCACACCTTCCAACCAGGCGTAGGACGGGCGTAGGAACAACAGGACGGCGAGCCCGTACAGGACCCTGAAGAAGGCCAAGGACCGGGTGTCGATCCATGTGTTCTCGCGGATCCGTTGGGCGAAGCGCTCGATCCTATCGATCATGGAGGGCGATATCGTAGCTGTACCTTACTTCCGATCCGGTCTCCATTCCTGTGCGGGTATCCGTGGTTTTGATCGACCGACGGACACGGATCACCACCGCGTCCGGGTGACCGGCCTTTTCCGCACGCGATGCCAACCAGTCCAGTGTGCGTTCCCGCTCCTCCGCTGTCCATTTCCGGTCCTTTCCGAACCAATTGGTCCAGCGCGTGCGATAGGTGGGTTCGATGAGACCGAAACGCGAATCGGCCAAGTGCGTGAAGTATTGCGCTGGGATGTTGCCCATGAAGCGCCCCGGAGGGATCGGCTCGGCGCTGCTGTCCGCCATCACGGCGAATATCTCATACCGGGGATAG
>JAGQVR010000485.1 GCA_020437875.1 Flavobacteriales bacterium | reverse complement strand
CACACCGATGCATCCGATGTCCATGTCGGCGCGCTTGGGCTTCACCTCATCAGGGCCGGGTGCGATGATCTCAATGACGAGACGCTTGGTGGATGTGCAGCTGAATTCGACCTCTTGTGACATCTCGTGCTCCTGGTTGTCCCACAACACCTTGCGGACATCCTCCACCACGATACGTTCATCCGAGCGCGTCACATCCCGGTATTCGCCGGTGGGTTCACCGTTCTCGTCATAGACCGGCTGCTTCTCCATCACCTGATCGCTGATGGTCCGTGGTTCGCGCACCTTCTCGATCAGTCTGGCCACCACTTGATCTCCCAAAACACGTGCGTCCGGGCAGAAGGAGATACGATAGTCCTGGCCCCTGTACACGATGATGTTCAGCTCTGTGGGCACACCTACTTGAACCGGTGCGCTTTTGCTCTGCCCGTTCATGGAGAACCGGGCATCGCCGGAGCGCTCACAATTGAACCGATGATGGTCGGCACATTCGTTCTGACCCATTGCCGACAGCACCATCAGGACCATTACCCCCGCGAGGGCCGTCCGCGACTTCGTTCCACTGGTCCTCATGCGCTTCACGCGTTGTTCGATTCCTTGTCCTCGGGCGTCGTCATCCGTTCACGCAACGCCTGCACCGCTTGTTCCAATTCAATGTATTGGGCTGCCGTGAGTTCAACGAACAGGTCATCCCCCAGGACCATGCGACCCGAACCCGTCGCTCCTTCATGAGGAACACGCCGGACCTCCAGTCGATCATAGATCGACCGGATGATGATCAGCTCTTGGCGCATGGGGCCCACCTGTGGGTCCTCCGAATAGAGTTCCATCATCTCCACAAGATGGTCCAGGCTGGTCTTCTGCTCTGCCACACGACGCACCAACGGATCCTCGGGGTCGAAGTGATCGATCTGACGCATCACCAAATGCATGCTCTCGATCCATCCTCCTGCAAGCACCAAGGCCAACGTCGGCCCCATCTCTTCGTGCTGCAACTTCTGGTAGGCCCGATAATATGCCTCATTGCTGATCACCTCCAGGGAGTCCCCGTGGGCGAGGTTCGACTCAAGCCGCACGAAATCACGCTCGCTGAAGGCCGCCTCGAGTCCAAGTTGCTCCCCGAGCTTTTTCACCGTTAGGTAATACCGCACGACCTCGACATTGAGGTCGAAGTAGCTCGCGTAGACAAGATCGGTGGCGTAGATGCCAAAATTGACCGCCCGACGCTGGAGCGTGACGTAGCGATCGGCATTGGACGCCGGATTGAGCATCCGTTTCTGCCCCTCACCGGCCATGACACGCACCAGGGTGAAAAGCTCGTTCGGCGTCGGCATCTGATAAAGCGTCTCGGTATGTTCCGAGGCGTCCGGGCCTCCGATCACCAACCGTTGCTCCTCGTCACCGCCCTTCGTATCGGGGGGCACATCCCCGCACCCGACCAGAAGTAGCAGGAGCGCGGGTGAGAACTTCAATAGATCCATCATGGTCCTAACAGCTTGGCAGGGCCGGCGACGACCCTGCGATACGAAGGAAATACCATGGAAGGGGGTG
>JAGQVR010000484.1 GCA_020437875.1 Flavobacteriales bacterium | reverse complement strand
ACCTGCGTGGTGCAGATGGTACCGTCCGGGCTGATCACCTGGCTGATGCCGGCGTCGTTCTGTCCGGGGAACTCGAGCAGGATACCGAAGGTGCCCTCGGTACCGATCCCGCCGTCGTTCCAGACGTTCAGCACGTAGTCCGTACCCGGGGTCAGCGTGGGCAGCACGCTGGTGCCACCGGCTCCAAAGCTGCAATCCAGTTCGGGACCGTCAGCGCCCTGCGGGCAGATGCTCATATCGCACCCTGCGTACAAGGCGTAGCTGATGCCGTTGGCGCTGGAGTAGGAGCCATCCTCGTCACTGGTCAGCAGGGTCAGCTGCATGAACTCGTTCACACCGGTGTTGAACGAGTACCACACGCCCTGCATGGTGCCGAAGGGGTCGCACACGGTGTTCGGATCGGTGCCCGCACAGGTGTTGTCACCCACGGTGGGAACACCGGCGCCGTCCGCCAAGACCGGGTTCAGTATTTCGGCAGTGCTGCACAGGTCGTTGGTGGTCTCCGGCGAGCAGGTCGGTCCGCAACCCAGGAACAGGTCGTAGTTGCCTTCTCCGGTACCGTAGCCATGCACCACCACGAAGTACGTCACACCACCTGTTGCCTGGAAGTTCAGGCGCGAGGTGAACAGCGAGCAACCCGTACCGTCGTCGTTGTAGGCCACGCAGCACAGGGTGCCGCCGCAGGTGCCTTCGAAGACGGAGAGGCGGGTGTCGAAGTCCGTACCCAGACCGTCCTCCACGCAGGTGCTCAGGGTCACCAGCGTGTCGATCGGCGAGGAGAAGGTGTACCAAACGCTACCACCGGTGCTGGCGGGGCCCGACACAGCACAAGCCGTCGGAGGCAGGGTGTTCGGCAGACCCACCGTGGAACCGGTGAGGATGTCGCCACAGCTGATGGTGGTGGCGTTGTCGCAGGTGCTGCATGCCGTACTCGGGGCACCAACGCTGATGTTCAGGTTGTAGGCGCCCTCGATACCGGATGCAGGGACCCAGAGCACAGGCACATAGTAGGTGCCGGCACCCAGGCTGAAGATCGCGGTCTGCTGGCCATCACCACAGGTGGTGAAGTCGGAACCGTCCGGCGAGATCAGCGCGGAGGCATTGCAACCGTTCACCAGGAAGGCCGTGCTGATCGTGGTCGGGTTGTACGGCGCACCGCAATAGTCGATCGTCACGTCCGCGCATTCGGTCAGTTCGAACGAATGCCAGGCCCAACCGGCCACGGCAGGCACGAACAAGGGACCGATGCCGTCGCGGGAGGCACAATCCACGGTACCGCTGAATGCGGCGGAACCGCCCACGCCCAAGGTGGTGTTGGAAGGCACTTCGTTCACGCACAGGTCGTTCGCAGGCGGCGAGCAGGGCGTGAAGTCCAGTTGCCAATCAAAGCCACTGCTGGACCAGCGGTCGTCCCATTCGATCAGGATCGTCTGGGCCGGGTTCACCGAGGCCAGTACATAGCTCTCCAGGCTGGCGCACTGGAACGCATCGTCATCGTTGCTTCCGAGCAAGGTGCCTGCACCGAGAGAACCGCAGCCGGCAGTACCGTCATGCAGCGTCACGCGCGTGTCGATGCCCGAGCCACAGGAGTAGATCTCCAGGATACCGGTGCCC
>JAGQVR010000483.1 GCA_020437875.1 Flavobacteriales bacterium | reverse complement strand
CCTGATGCGGATCGTTCGCACAGAACAGGTCAACTACCTTCAATTCGCTCGCGCCACCGACCGGAACGAAGGCGTGGTTACCGGATACAGCGACCGACGTCGGGTATGTGCCAACGGGCGTGCTTGCCGCCAGGGTCGGGGCGGCCGGGTCGGCTACGTCAATGACGTTCAAGGTGCCGGCATCAGCGTCCACCACATAGGCGAAATTCCCGGAAACGGTCGCAGGGCGCAATTCGCCTCCGACGATCAGGCTTCCGGCCAGGGACGGTGCGGAGGGATCGCTCACATCGATCACCTTGACGTCATCCGAGTTCAGGTCCACCACATAGGCATGATCACCCCTGATGTTCACTGAAACAGGCGAAGGTCCGACGCTGAGAACACCTACAATGGACATGGCGCCCGGATCGCTCACATCGATCACTTTCAGGTCGTCGGTGCTGTTGTCCACCACGTAGGCATAATTGTTCGCGACTTCCAAATACATGGGACTGGTTCCAATGCTGAGGCTGCCTATTTGCGCCGGAGCGCTCGGATCGCTGATGTCGATCACCTTCAGAGATCCTGGCCCATAGTGCACCACGTACGCGAGGTTGCCCGAAACAGCAACGGCCGTGGGGGTCAATCCGACCGCCAGACTTCCCACAAGGACCGGCGCGCCAGGGTCGCCAACGTCGATCACCTTCAGGTCTTCATCGTCAATATCCACGACATAGACGTAGCTCCCTGAAACAGCGAGGTGGACTGGCGAGGTGCCAATGCCAACACTCCCGGAGACGAAGGGTGCGGTGGGATCGCTGATGTCGATCACCTTCAGGTCGTTGGATCCTGTTTCCACCACGTAGGCATGGGTTCCGGAGACGGCCACGTACCATGGACTTACGCCAATACCCAAGCTGCCAGCCAAGCTGATGCATGACGGATCACCGGGAGGGAGGTTCCCGTTGCCGAAAATGCTGGTTCCCATGTCCTGCCAACTGGCGTCCCCATCCGCATCGCTGGTCAGGACCCTCCGGTCGCCCTGGCTTCCGTCCTGGAGCTTGAGCCCGCCGGCCACGTGCAAGCGAGCCTCCGGTGCCATGGTGCCGATGCCAAGGTTCCCGGAGGTATGGAGGGTGACCTGCGGTAACCCATCGTTGGTATACAGATGAAGGGGGTGGTTCGAGTTGGTGCCCAGCCACCCGCCTGCATCTCCGGGACCCGTGGCCCCGCCCAAGAACGTACCCAGTTCGATCTCCCCGACGGATGGTTCCGAGGCTGAAAAATCAAATCGATGCTCCAACCCATAGAAGTAACTATCGATGGTCAGTGGTGCATCCGATGTGGAATTGGAGATGCGCACCTCCTTGTCATCACTCAACAGGGTATCACCATTGATCACCCAGTCGCCATCATCGGCCATGTCGGCGGTCTTGGCGTGCAAGGCATAGGGCACGCTGAGCAGTTGCTGCGTGCCAACGCTCGTGTAGCTGCTCCCTCCCGCAGGGTCCATCCCCACCTCCAAGTAGTAGGGGCCTGCGCTCCAGTCGATGGCCGCGAAGGTGCCGGTGCCCGGTGTTCCATTGCCTACTTCCAAGCTGAAGAGGCCCAGCTCGTTCGTGGTGGGGCTGTGCGTCTCGGAGTA
>JAGQVR010000482.1 GCA_020437875.1 Flavobacteriales bacterium | reverse complement strand
TTGCTCAGGCTGTAATCATACCGACGCTTGATCTGGCCGATCCCTGTTTCCAACGAAACGGCGTTGGTAAGCCCCACACGCACGCTCATGCCGAAGGCGAATCCGCCCACGAGTTCCATTTGTCCGAACAAGGCAGGCCGCTCCACGGTGGTCACGGGATCGAATATCTCCAGTGGGATCACCGGTTTCACCTGGATGCCGAATGTGGTCACCCCCAGTTGCCCGAACACCCCTGTACCAATGGATGCAGCAAGGATGGTCAGCGCCGAATGCCAGCGGACAGGGCTACCGGTATGTGGGGCGCGCGGCACGTGTGCGCAAAGATCGTCAGCTTTCGCAGTTGGCAAGGGCTGAACGGGGAACGGTCCGCCTCCTCAGGAATTGCGCCAGGTGACCACTTGATCGATCGGCTTTCGGTAGCCGCGGGGCCATTCGATCGCTGGGTAGCCGATGAAGAACAGCCCCATCGCCTGGTCCCCTTCGCCCAACCCGAGGTAGGTGCGCATGCCGGCGCCAACGAGTGGAGCGCCGGTCGCCCAATATGCCCCCAGTCCGTATGCGGCGCATGTGAGGTACATGTTCTGCACGGCGCAGGCCACGGCCAGCAGTTCATCCCGTTCGGTGATCTTGCCACTGGGGTCCCGCGCCATTCCGAGACCGATCACCACGCTGCTTTGCATGGGCCGGGCGGTCAGTTTGTCGAACTTGGGTTGAAGGAATCTCTCCGGTGGGGTGATGCGCCGGTACTCTTCCCCGATGAAGCGCGAAAGATCCTCCCGACCCGCTCCGGTGAACACCGTGAAGCGCCACGGCTGGGTCATGCCATGGGTCGGTGCCCAGGTGCCGTTCGTGATCACGCGTTCGATGATCTCCCGGTGCACCTCACGGTCCGTGTGGTCCTTCGGGTAGATGGTGCGGCGGTGCCGGATGAGCTCTGTGATCTCGCTGACGCTGAATTTCATCGGGTGTTCTGAAGGGACAAAGGGAAGGGATCCGTGACGAGCTTCCAAGGGAATGAACACCGTCGTGCTGAGAACGGCCCTCAGGCAGCGTTCACGATCGAGCTCCCGTCTTACCTTTCACAACGAACCGACAAACCGAACTACAAGCATGCGAACCCTTCTACTTTCACTTTCCCTGCCACTTGGTGGCGCGCTACTGGCCCAGCCCACGCTTACGGCCGCCAATAGCGTTGCTGCACCTGGGCAGGATTTTCCTGTTTCCACCGGCACTTCCTACGTCTATGAAGGCGGTACTGGTGCCGGACAGACCTATGGCTTCTGGATGTTGCCTGCGTCGGGGAACCGCACCTATTCCTACCTGGCACCCGGTGTTACACCAACGTCCTCGATGATCCCGAGCGCCACGGTGCTCACCACCGATGGCGGTTCGGATACGTTGTTCTACGGCATCGGAAGTACTGGTCTTGAATTGCGTGGAGAAAGAAGCGCATTGGCCGGCGGGGCCTACGCCTACACCGACCCACTTGTTGAGTTGAAGCTTCCTTGCGACTACCTCGATACCTGGACCGATCAAATGGCCGCATCCTATGTGGTGTCCGGATTTCCGGTTACACGGACCGGAACGATCAGCGGCGTTGCCGACGGCTGGGGCACATTGGAACT
>JAGQVR010000481.1 GCA_020437875.1 Flavobacteriales bacterium | reverse complement strand
CGATGGCCAGCTCCGCACCGGTCACGGTGTCCATCGCAGCGGACACCACCGGAATGTTCAATCGGATGTTACGGGTGAAGGAGGAGCGGATGTCGACCTCTCGGGGAAGCACCTCGCTAAAGGCCGGGACCAGCAGGACATCATCGTAGGTCAGTCCTTCCCCCACGATCTTACCGGGACTGCCGTTGGCGGCTGTGGTGGGCAGTGGCTTCCTCAGTGGTGCGGCAGGGGATCGTTCCATGCACAAAGGTACACCGCCGCCTCAATCCATCGCCGTCAGCATGGTCACCGTTCCTCTCCGTTCGACCTCTCGTCCGGAACCGTTGCGGTACTTGCAGTAGTACGCATAGACCCCCATCGGCACGGGCTGACCGCCGGCGGTACCGTCCCAACCCTCCCGGGGGTCGTTGGTGGTCCAGAAGACCTGCCCCCAGCGGTTGATGATGGATAGTTCGTAGAGGGCCACATCCGTATAGGCCAATTCCGGCTTGAAGACATCGTTGACACCCCCAGGCACGAACGCATTGGGGATGTACACCAGGTCCTGCTGGACGGCACAGGCCCGGTTGCTCTCGGACAGCGCATCGATCCCTGACGGGTTCCCCACCTCCATGGCCAGAACGGTATAACAGAAGAGACCCGTGCTCGCTGTGTAGCTTCCCACATCATCGGCCAGGTTCCACGGCTGAGCGGAGGCCACGGTGAGCAATTCCTCGGGCCCGCTTCCCACCTGCCGGAAGATCCGGTAACCAGCGATGGACCCAGCCCATTCCTGGTATCCGTTCCACGATAGCGTGTTGACCCCATAGAGGTCCGGGGTGACCCTCAACAGGATGTTGCCTCCGATATTACTGATCAGCGCATCCTGCCCACAGTCATCAAGGACCACGACGCGATACCGATAGCTGCGGGTGGCCGGCTCCACATCCGTATCCACGTAGGTGAAGGTGTTGGACGGAACGGCACCACGAACGGCGATCACCTCGAATGCCCCTCCATCGACCGACCGCTCCAATCGATATCCGCTCACCTCGGCCAGAACATCCAGACTATCGACGACCGTGATCTCGCGTTGATCAGAAACGGTGACCGTGCGCAAGTAGTTGAAGGCGGGTAGGCCGGGATGGTCCGCATAGACCGATATCCGGTTCGAAATGCTCTCGAGAAGACCCGGACCCTGCGAAGCGACCACAACGAACTCATAGGTGGAGAAGGGATCCACGGTCACCGACGCTGCCGTGGTCGACCCATCCAGGATCGCGACGACGCTCCAGGCACCCGAGGTGGTCCGCATGTGGACCGAATGATCCACAACGGCCCACCCGACATAGGGCGACCAGGTCAGGTCGAATCGCCCGGTGCAGGGGTCATAGGAATAGCTCAAGTGGACGGTGGTGTGGAAGGGCTGTGTCGCGCTCGTGTTCGGGCTCGGCGGATCGCCGGTCATGCAGGTGTCGAAAGCCGCCACCGCGAACGATTCAGGGCCAAGACCGGGTGTGCTGTCCTCCCATTCGTAGGACGAACTCGCACCACCCCAGACCGTATCGACGATGACGGCTCCGCCGGGTGCGTTGAAGACGATGATATAACCATCCGTGTCGGCTTCAGGGCTCGGGATCCAGGTGACGGTCGTGCGGCCGTTCCCGGTGG
>JAGQVR010000480.1 GCA_020437875.1 Flavobacteriales bacterium | reverse complement strand
CATCTTCCTCGGCTGGAGCGTGAGTCGGATCCTCGAAGCGGCGGGCAACAAGGTGATCAAAGTGCAGGTGATCAACGACCGTGGCATCCACATCTGCAAGAGCATGCTGGCCTGGAGCCGCTTCGGCAATGGAGAGACGCCGGAAAGCAGTGGCCTGAAGGGTGACAAGCTCGTCGGCAAATACTACGTTGAGTTCGACAAGGCTTACAAGAAGGAGATCGATACGTTGGTATCATCCGGCAGTTCCAAGGAGGACGCGGAGAAGCAGGCGCCCATCCTGCTCGAGGCACAGGAGATGTTGCGCCAGTGGGAGGCGAACGACCCGGAGGTACGCGCTCTGTGGGAGAAGATGAACGGCTGGGTCTACGATGGCTTCAATGCCACCTATGACCGCATCGGTGTCGGCTTCGACAAGAACTACTTCGAGAGCCGGACCTACGTGCTGGGCAAGGCCGATGTGTTGGAAGGAGTGAAGAAGGGCGTCTTCTACGAAAAGGACGGCGCTGTCTGGGTGGACAACACCAAGGAGGGACTGGATGAGAAGGTGTTGCTCCGGCGCGATGGCACCAGTGTGTACATGACGCAGGACATCGGCACGGCGATCAAACGTTTCGAGGAGTTCCCGCAGCTGAAGAAGCTCATCTACACCGTTGGCAACGAACAGGACTACCACTTCAAGGTGCTCTTCATCATCCTGAAGAAGCTCGGGTTCGCTTGGGCGGATGAGCTGTTCCACCTGAGCTATGGCATGGTCGATCTGCCCAGCGGCAAGATGAAGAGCCGCGAAGGCACCGTTGTGGACGCCGATGACCTGGTGCAGGAGGTCGTGGACACCGCCCGTGCCGTCACCACGGAACTGGGCAAGTTGGATGACTTCAGCGATGAGGAGAAGACCGAGCTCTTCGAGATGATCGGCCTGGCCGCATTGAAGTACTTCCTGCTGAAGGTGGATCCGAAGAAACGCATGCTCTTCGACCCGGCGGCCAGCATCGACCTGCAAGGCCATACCGGCCCCTTCATCCAATACACCTATGCCCGGATCCGAAGCCTGCTACGGAAAGCCGGGGATACCGGGGCGGATCCTTCCGCAAAGGACGATCACGGGCTGCTGCCCGAGGAGCGTGCAGTGGTCAAGCAGTTGCACCAGTTCCCCGCGGTGCTCAACGAAGCAGCGATGCGACTTGATCCTTCCTCAGTGGCCAACCATGTCTATGAACTGGTGAAGACCTACAATGGCTTCTACCAGAGCGTTCCGGTACTGAAGGAGGAAGATCCTGGTAAACGGGCGAGACGCCTGGCCTTGAGCGCGGCGGTGGCCACCACCACGAAGAAGGCCCTGTGGTGCTTGGGCATCGAGGTGCCCGAGCGCATGTGAACCGGATCGATCGAAGTCCTAGAACTTCGGGCAGGGTACCACGCGGTGGCGGCGGGCCTTTGCGCGACGCGGCCATTCATAGATCAGGCTGAGCTCGTGCGCACCGGCGCTCTTCATGGTGAGCTTGCTGATGGTGATGTCGTAGCTGTAGGTGATACGCAGTTGCTTCTCCGTCTCGAACCCCGCCATCAGGATCACGGCTTCACTGTTGCCATACCCGGGTTGATAGGCCTTTGCGATCGGCAACCCACGATACCACAATCCAGCGCTGATGCGG
>JAGQVR010000479.1 GCA_020437875.1 Flavobacteriales bacterium | reverse complement strand
TCCCATTTGCCCGATGTTCTTTTCTTTTCCATGCTTCCCACCATCAAGGTGTCGCCCTTGACCATCGGTCGCGGGTCGCGCACGGTTAATACGGGGACATTGCGGCCGCTTGAGCTTATCATCCCGGCCTTCATCAGGTACGGATCGCCGCTCGGCGACTTGGTGAAGGTGTTCGGGTCGAATGGATAGGCGCGATCAGCCGTGGCCCTTGGGGTCAGGAACAATGAATCCAGCGCTGGGGCGAGGATCGTATCCCGCACGATCAGCCCCAGTTCCAGCGCCTCGAGTTCGGAAAGCGTGTCAGGAACCTGTCCGATCGCTTTGATCATGGGGATATGCCCATTCTTGACGAATTCCTCGAGAACAGCAAGATCACCGGTATATCCACCATAGGCGTCCTTGTACCCCATTTGAGCCGTCCTCAGGTCCTTCAGTCCTTGTTTCACCAATCGATCATTGGCCTCCTTCTTCTGGTTGAACTCGATCACTCCCATCACCGAACGGTAGTTCCGGTATGCGAGTACGATCGCCAATGCCGCGAAGGCGATGCCCAGGATCATTCCACCTTTCCGACCGATCATGCCGATCTGGAGCATCACGGAGACAAGGCCGGCGATCAAGGCCAGTGCAGCACCGAGCATGACCCAGGTGTTCTGGCCCTGTTGGGCCCCTACGATCAGTAGAGCGCCACCGAGGATGATTAGGAGTACAGGGAAGATGTAGTTGGCGAGGTTCTTCATCACGTTGGCTTACGGATGGTTCGGAAGCGCCCAAAAGTAAGATAATTTCACCCCGAGCTTCAGGCGTTCCGCAAGGTGATCCGTCCGTTGCTCCGATCGATCCACACACCTTGACCGGACCGCGCTCGGATGACCTCCACCAACGGCTGCTCTCTGCCTTGGGACACACCCCAACGGCAGGGCAGCGGCGCGCCGTGGTGGCCTTGGAGCGTCTGTTGGATACCTCCAAGCCGAATGCCACCCTTGTCCTGAAGGGATACGCCGGTACGGGAAAGACGACCTTGGTAGGTGCATTGGTACAAGTGCTCGCCCAAGTAGGTAGACCGGTCGTATTGCTCGCGCCGACCGGGAGGGCTGCGAAAGTGCTCGCTGCTTACGCCGGTCGTCCAGCTTCGACCATCCATCGTCGGATCTATCGCATGAACGGGGAGGAGGAGACCGGGTCCGGAGGGATGCAAATAGCGCCGAACAAGGAGACGCGTGCGCTCTTCATAGTTGATGAGGCGTCAATGATCGGCCGCAGTGGCCTTGGCGAAGGGCCGTTCGGTGGTCGGGACCTGATGAAGGATCTTTTTCAACACGTGTTCGCTTCTGACGGGTCCAAGCTATTGTTGATCGGGGACCCGGCCCAGTTGCCACCCGTGGGAAGCGACCACAGTCCGGCCTTGGATCCCAAGGAGTTGGCGGGCTTCGGTCTTCTTGCGGGCATGGTTGAGCTGACCGATGTGGTGCGGCAGGCTTCGGACTCGGGTATCCTGGTGAACGCCACCGCCCTGCGTAAGGCCCTTTCAGAGGAGGAACCCTTGCCACGGTTCGAATCAGGCTATCCTGATGTGATCCGCCTGGACGGATATGACCTACAGGATGCTTTGGAAACGGCGTATGGACAGGACGGGGATGATGAGGTCTGTGTGATCTGTCGCAGCAATAAACGGGC
>JAGQVR010000047.1 GCA_020437875.1 Flavobacteriales bacterium | reverse complement strand
CAATGGGATGATGCGGGTGATCGCCGCGTCGAACGCTTCATCGTAGAGCTCGAGGGTCACGGCCACCTCCTGCCCCACCTGGATGCGGGCGATGTCCTTCTCATCCACTTCAAGTTCGAGATACAGGTCGTTCGCACTGCCTACCACCGCCACCGGTCGCTGCGGCGACGCGAGCTCCCCGGGTTCCACCAGCAGGTCGTACACGATGCCATCGATCAAGCTGGACGGTGTGCGGTCATTGTTCCCTGCAGCACTGATGGCGGCGTTGTTGCGGGCCACCTCCAGCTCGGTGCGCAGGCGGTCCCTCGATTCGGTGAGCGCCTTCGTGGCACGGACCACTGCCGCTTTGCTCGTCTGATAGGCGAGTTCCCGCTGTTCCAGATCGACCTTGCTGCCAACCTGCTGCGACCACAGCACCTTCTGCCGTTCGTAGTTCGCGCTATCCACCACATAGCGGTCACGCGCCTGCGCCAACGATTCCCGCAGCTGCACCAGCACCGGACCGTTCTCCGATGCGTTCTGCTCCAACAGCCGTACCTGTGCCGATGCACTGCGCGCCGAGGCGCTCGTGCTCCGATCATCGATCCGGAGCAGCGGGGCACCCGCCTTCACCGTATCACCTTCGTGCACGAGGATCTCCGTGACCTGCCCGGTGGCCACCGGATAGACCTGGTACTGGCCGGCCGCCTTCACGACACCGCTGGCGTAAACACTCTCTGTGATCGGGCCTACGGTCGGCCTCGTGCTCTCCCTGTCGCTGCCACAACCAGCCAGCAACACAAGGCCAAGGATCATGCAAGGCATTGATCGCATCATGGTGCGAAGGTCGTCAGTACGTTCGGTATCCGAGGTGATGGAGGACAGCCGGTCGAACATCGTTCACCGCGAGATCATCAGGGGTAGCCTGAAGCGTTCGGATCGAATGGACAGATCCAGCACGTATTCCCCGGGCACAAGCGGAGGAAGGTCGATCATTCCTTCCGCACCCACGGTCACCGTACCGAGATAGGTCCCGTTCAACTCGAGCACGCGGGCAGGTCGACCCGGATCCGCACCCTCCACATGGACCTGCCTGTCGGCGGGGACCGGATAGACACGCACTGCCTTGCTTGCGGCCTCCGTATTCCGGATACCGACGGGAAGTGTCACGGTCCAAAGCGCTTGTTCCTGCTCCAGTGTTCGTTCATTGCCTATGATCGAACGGCCATCCGCCAGGAAGCCTATCGCCTCTGCCTGCAGTGGGCTCAATGCGATCGGATGGCGGGTGTTGCTCCCACTGAAGAGCGCGTGACCGGTGGGGAATCGCATGGTCCAGACGAATGGCTCGGTGCCCTCCCTTGAATGGCCGAGAAGCACGATGTCGCCCTGCGCATCCCGAGCCGCACCGGTGATCAGGCCTTGCGTATCGAACTCATCGCGGCGCACCGCCACTCGATCACCGGGCAAGGCCGGGATCACATACAGATGCGTGCGTTCATCCACCCAGTTCTTCGTGAAGAGGAAGAGCGAATCGTCGAAGGCGAGGAAGGCCTCAGCATCCCAGTTCGTACCGTCGTACACCGGGGTGAAGTCGCTCTGGTCCGCATAATGGAAACGGATGGTATCCACCTCCACCGCGTCGCTCGCGCCGGAAAGCGCCTCCAGCGGAAAGCGGTACACCCGCAGGTCGGTGCGCGCACCGGCGTTGTTCCCGAAGTCGCCCACATACACCCATTCCCCGTCGGTCGTCAATTCCTCCCAATCCACGTTGGAGGCGTTGGTCAGCTCCAGTTCGCGGAGCACATCGCCGCTGACCGTATCGACCTGATAGAGCCTGTTCGGGTTGCCGCTGTCCAGGCAGATCCAAGTCATACCGTCCACACAAAGGATACCACTCACCTCCTGCTGCGGCAAAGGCAGCTCGGTGAGCAGCACGGGCGTGAGCGTTTGCGCCTGCATCATCAGCGGCGCACAGGTCAGGGCGAAAAGAAGGCGGCCGAGCATCCGGTATCGATCGCGTGAAGTTCGCGCTTTCGGCAACCGTGACGTGCGCGGCTTTCGCACCTTTGTCCACATGAGCGGCATCAGCAGCAACAAAGCCCCCGAACCCGTTGGCCACTATCCCCATGCCCGGCGTGTGGGCGATCTGCTCTTCCTGAGCGGCGTAGGCCCGCGTGAACGCGGCACGAAGAAGATCCCCGGCGTGGAGCTGGATGATGCGGGGAATATCGTGAGCTACGACATCGAGACGCAGGTGCGCAGTGTGTTCCAGAACGTGAGGTGGATCCTGGAGGACAGCGGGTCCTCATGGGAGAAGATCGTGGACGTGACGGTATACCTCACGAACATGAAGGACGACTTCCTGACATATAACCGCTTGTGGAAGGAGTACTTCGAGAAGGACCCGCCGTGCCGCACGACGCTCGAGATCAACTGCCTGCCCACGCCGATCGCCATCGAGCTGAAGGTGGTGGCGACGGTGTGAGAGAGAGGCCTACAGACATCCGATAGCCTATGGATATTCCCGCGATCAAGAGGGAGCTGCATTACCATCACCGTGCCTTCATCGATCGGATCCAAGCACTACCGGTGGAACAGCTGGAGCGCACTCCGAACGGGAAATGGTCACCGCTGCAACATGTGGCACACATCGAGATGAGCGTTCGTCCGGTGGCCATGGCCATGATGCTGCCCCGTTGGTTCCTCCGCTGGCGTTTCGACGTGCCCAACAGAGCTCCCCGCACGTACGAACGCTTGGTGCAACGCTATCAGGAGAAGCTCTCAGCAGGTGGCCGCGCGCCAAGCACCTTCGTGCCACCGCGTGTGTCCGTGAAGGAGATGGAGAGCCGATCCGCTGCGTTGCTGCGCTTGGTGGACCGACTCGGCCGACGGACGAGCAGGTGGAGTGAAGCCGACCTGGATCTCCATCTCCTACCCCACCCCTTGCTTGGTAAAGTCACCTTGCGGGAAATGCTGTTCTTCACTATCCACCACGTGGAGCACCACGAGGCGCTTGTCGTGCGCGATCATTCCTGATCACTTCCGCATCGCCATCACCTTCCCATAGGTGAGCGAGCGCCAGGCCCATTCGAAAGGGCCGTAGTGGAATCGTGCCAGCCACCAACGGCTCCACAGGACCTCCACCACGAAGACCGCCAGCGCCAGCGCTTCGAACTGCCAGGCGCTCACGCGGGTGCCCCAGCCCAGGCCAACTCCCGTGAACAAGGTGAGCGCGATGATGGTCTGCATGAGGTAGTTGGTCAGCGCCATGCGGCCCATGGGAGCGAGCACGACCAAGCGATCCCTCCAACCCTCATTGATCCAAAGCAGTGCGAATCCACTGGCATAGGCGATGGCGAGCGGCACCACACCGAAGGCGTAGCTCGCTGCCCGCAGCAGCGAGGCTGGCTCAGGTGGATGGCCCACATGCCCTTCCGCCCACCACATCAGCACCGAGCTGGGCAGGCCGATGAGCACGCCGCCGAAGCAGAGCCGCTTGAACAACGGTGCGTGCGAACGAATATCGGCGAAGAGCCTGCGCCGCGCGACCCATAGCCCGATCAGGAAGAGGCCCAGCACCTTGGGCGGCCGGTTCCCCTCTACCAGGTGCAGGAAACGGAAGGACCACATGTGCGCGTCGGCGTCCATCAATTCACGCCAACCACCGTTGGCCGCGGCGAGCATCGCCGGTACGGTACCACTACCCAACGCCGCCTCGCGCGCTTCATGCCAGCGGAGCACCGGTGTGACAGGGTCGAACGAGCCATTCGACATCACCACGGCCGCATCGATAGCGATCGGGGACAGGATCAATGCGACCGCCGTGATGAGCAGGGCGCGGTCGCTGAGCTTTCGGAAAAGCGGCAGGACCAAGCCCAGCACCGCGTAGAGGAAGAGGATGTCGCCGGCCCACAGGTAGCGCAGATGGATCCAGCCGATGACGAGCAGGATGAGCATGCGCCGGTAGAAGCGCCATAGACCATCGCTCCCTTTGCCCAGGAAGAAACCGAAACCGATGCCGAAGAGCATCGAGAAGATCGAGTAGAACTTCCCATCGATCAGCACGGTATGGAAGGCTTCGAGCGGCGCATCCAGAAAGGAACCGTTCAACGCGGCCTGCGCATCATGCGGCATGAAGAGCCAGTACGACAGGACCGCGTAGTTGCTCCATACCACACCAAAGAGGGCGAAGCCACGCAGGGCGTCGAGCAGCTCGGTGCGGTGGATACCAGGTGTGGCAGCGGAGGATGCACCGACCATCAGCAGGTCCCCGGATCAACGATGAGCAGGATCCACCGCATCGCCTACCAATGCCCCGATAACTTCCGCTTCTCCCAGCCGTACTTGCGTGCCGCCACCTCCATGCAGAAGTCGAACGACTGTTTGCTCCGCAGGAAGTTGAACTCGTTGTTCTTCACCGCTTCGGCGTTGGCCTCCTGTTCCACGAGCTCGCTCAGCAACGCACGGCAGGCTCCCGTGGCGAGGCCGCTGATGTACTGCATGTAGTTGGCGCTGATGGCGAGGTCCTGTCCGTAACGCTCGGCCATCTTGTGCAGGTCCTTGTCATTGAGGATGGCCTGGCACATGAGCGCCCACAACAGGTGGCGACCGCGGCCCACGAAGCTGTACTTGTTCTCGCCGCGCTCCAGGATGCTGCGTGTGAGCAGCGGCAGGCGGAACTGCACCTTGTAGCAGAGCACCACATAGCGCGGGTCCACCTCCAGGCGACGCGTGTGGAAGATGGCCTCGTACTGCTTGTCCTCCTCGAAGGCCTTGCGCATGGAACGCATCACGACCAGCTCGCCCTCCGAGGCCAGGAAGGTCTGCGCCAGCTTCAGCATCTGGATCGCCTTGTCGTCGGTGATGCCCTGCTCATCGCGCTCCTCCTCGGTGAGGCCCTCGAAGGCACGCTGCTGCCGCTCGTAGTAGATGCCGAGCTTGGTGCGGAAGTGGTCGCTCAGTTCCAGCTGGATCTGGTCGTTGGCGCGCAGGTTCCAGCTGTCCACCGGGTTCTGCCGGTTGTTGTTGATCGTGACCGTGGTGATGAAGGGATCATCGGCATGGGTGATCACCTTGCAGATCACCTCGATGCGCTTCAGGCGGTCCTTGATGGTCTCGATGTCATCGCGCGACTTGCTGCGCTCGATGAACCGCGCCATGGTGGTGATGGTCTGCGCCCCGTTGAGCAGGCGCGGCTCGGTGATGCGGTAACCGTTGTCCGTCTCCTCGAGCTTCTGCGCGCTGAAGGTGACCCCGTTGTGGTTGAAGGCGAACATGGCGGGATCCAGCTTCTTGTCGATGCCGATGTCGCGGAAGGCCTTCTGCAGCACGCGGTTCACCGAGCCGTCCTCGGGCAGGCTGTGGCGGATGTTGCGCTCGAAGAAGCGCGAACCCATCTGCCGGAACATGCTGTAGATGTCGTAGAGGCGGCCCATGCCGATCACCATCTGCTGGCCATCCGGACCGTCCTTCGCCAGCGAGCCGGAGAGCTTCAGCGGGTACTCGTGCGTCTTGTCCACCACGAAGTGCGAGCGCTTGCCGCTGAGCGATCGGTACTCGATCACCATGCTCATCTCCTTGCCCCACCACTCGTCCAGCATGTGCTTGCGGTTCTCGAGGTCCTCGCGCAGGGCGCCGAGCACGCTGCTGTTCTCCGCCTTCTCGGGTTCGCCGGTGAAGACGAAGTGGAAGTTGACCTGGTCGATGCGCGAGCGGTTGTCGCGCAGCACGGCCTTCAGGTTGTTCACCATGGCGTTGCGGCTGCGGTGATCGCTGTTCACGCCGAACACCTCGCTCATGCCATGTTCCAGCAACGTGCGGAAACCCGGCTTGAACTGTTCGTGGTCGTTGCTCCACTTGAACTGGAAGAGGTAGAGGTTGCGCTTCGCCTTGTCGAAATGGAAACCATCGAAGCCGTAGTCCTCACCACCGAAGGCCACCTGGTGCAAGGCCTGCTCGCGCGGCACCTTGTGGAATTCCTCCAGGAAAAGCAGGCCGAAGTAGTCCTGCCAGGCTCCTCCGTTCTCGTTCTTCAATGCCTTGTGGGCGGACCGGATCTGTTCTTCTGTGATGCGCATGGCTACCAAAGTTGTGAAAACCCGGCATGTTTCCACCGTGACCCGTCAAATTCTCTCGTGGAGATGTGCTTTCGGCCCTGAAGCGCCAGCCCGCGCTCGCAAGCGCACTAACCGCCTAATATCCAGCCGAATAGGACAGACAGCAGGAGCACCCCGACCAGGTCGAGCCAGATGCCGGCCCTCACCATCTCCCTAACGGAGATGCGACCACTGCCGAACACAATGGCCTGCATGGGCGAGGCCACGGGGAGGGCGAAACCCAGGGTGGCGGCCAGCGTGGCGGGCACCAGCAGCGCCTGCGGGTCGATGCCCCAGGCCTCGGCGCTCTCGGCCAGGATGGGCAGCGTGAGGCTGGCCGTGGCGGTGTTGCTCCCCAACTCGCTCAGCAGGCACACGATGCCGCTCACCGCACCGATCAATACCGGAGGAGCCAGACCCCTCAAACGTTCCATGGCGGCCACCATCTCCACCGCCAGGCCCGACTTGTCGATCCCGCTGGCCAGCGCGAAACCACCACCGAAGAGCAGGAGGATGCCCCAGGGCACATGCGCCTCGGCATAACGCCAGTCCAGCAGGGCGTGCGGTGGCTTCTGGTCGTTGGCGCCGTCCGGTGCGCGTGGGATGGGGATGACGAAGAGGACGAGCGCACCCATGATGGCGACGGCTCCGTCGGAGAAGGCTTCCAGCCCGAGCCTTGTGCGCCAGCCATGGAAGGTGAGCGCATCGCCCAGCGCGAGGTCGTCCCCCGTGACCCAGAGGAGCGCGACGATGATGAAGACCAGGCCCGCGACCCGTTCGGCATAGGACACGCGTCCCAACGCGCGCAGGCGTTCCCGCACTTCGGCTGGCGGGCTCAGCTGGTCCGTGGGCACCTTGAAGATCCACTTCGTGAGCAGAAGCCAGGCGATGCCCAGGTAGACCACCATGAGCGGGACGCCGAAGGACATCCATTGCCCGAAGCCGATGGCGGCCCGATCCGGGTAGCGGTCGCGCCAGATCTCCAGGAAGACGAGGTTCGGTGGAGTGCCCACCGGGGTGCTCATGCCTCCGATGGTCGCGCCATAGGAAACGGCCAAAAGCAAGGGCACAGTGAGGCGCTTGCGCAATGCGGGATCGCCATCGCCATCGAGCAGGCTGAGTGCGATGGGAAGCATCACCAGCACACAACTGGTACTGTTCATCCACATGCTCAGCAGCGCACTTGCGATCATCATACCGGCGATCAAGCGCGGACCCGTGCCTCCGATGCGCGCCACGATACGTAGTGCGATGCGCCGGTGCAGTTGCGCCCGCTCCAGTGCCAGCGCCAGCAGGAAGCCGCCGAGGAAGAGGTAGATGATCTCCTTGCCATAGTTCACCGCCGTGCCCGCCATGCTGTCGATCCCGAACAAGGGGAAAAGCACCAGCGGCAACAAGGAGGTGACCGCCAGGGGAACCGCTTCACTGATCCACCACACCGCCATCCATGCCACGATGCCGGCCATGGCGGCTGGGGCATCGCCCAGGTGCCCCAGCAGGAAGAAGACCACGGCGGCGAGCGTGGGTCCAGCGAGGCGGAGCAGGTGGGTGCGCACTGGTGGTCCCGTTCAGGAGAATCGTGCGTCCCTGGGTGTCCTCCACCAGAGCCAGGCCAGCGCCAGCACCGCGATCAGGAGACCGAGGAACTCACGCATCACCTCGATGTGCGGCTCCTCCGCCTGCATGGTGGCGGCGATGCTGGGCATGCCCGCACGCACCCAGCTGAGCACACCGGGGGTCATGGTCAGCATCCACACCGCCAGTGCCACGGCGAGCCAGCCGCTCACCCTGCGATCCGCGCGGTCGAAGGCGGAGAGGCCGAAGAGCACGGCCACCGCGAGGTAGGCGAGGATCCAGGGGATGGGGTCGGGATCGTTCAGGTTCATCGCCGCGAATGCGGCGAAGACACCGACAAGGAAGAGGTCGACGGTGCGTTTCATGGTGGTTCAGAATTCGACCCGATAACTCAGGTTCGGAATGAGTCCGAGCTGATACCGTGTCACGACTTCTCCTTTGCGCTGATCGTAGTAACGATAGGCTTCGTTCTGCGCGTTGGTGGCGTTCAAGAGGTCCAGCGCCCACATACCGGTGCGGCCGTGCCGCTCGCGTTTCAGATAGATGCGCAGGTCCATTCTGTAGGTGCTGTTGTAGCGCTTCGAATAGGGCGTCGGGAGCGGCATGGCCTCTTCCAGGACAGGTGTATAGCGCTGCCCGCCGGTGGTGTTGATGCGACCGCTCACACCCCAGGTGCGCTTCCGTCCTTCGCTCTGCTTCGCCCACTCACGGCCCGCCACGGTGTTCGCAATGGTGCCCACGTCCCAACGACCGGGCTGCAGGCGACCGTCCTTGCCGGTGTACTGCATCTGCAGCCAGGTGCCGTTCACCTGCAGGAACCAATCGCGGTGGAAGCGCCGTTCCAGGGCCAGCTCCACCCCTTGGTTCTCCCCCTTGCCCACGTTGGCCACCTCCAGCCCGACGAGTCCTTCCCAGGTGTTCAGCATGCTCGTCCCTGTTCCTTGCGAGATGATGGAGTTCACATCCACCGGCACCTTCGTCAGCCGCTGCATGAAGGCCGTAGCGGAGATCGTCACCCGATCACCCTGCCGCTCCATCCGGATGGATGCATACTGCGCCACGAGGGGGCCGATGCCCCGGTTGTCGATGAATGGTGGGAACAACTGACGGTAGTAGCTCTGCAACTGGGGCACCTGTGAGCGCTGGCCGCAGTTGATCATCACTTGGTGACGTTTATCCACCCGCCACCGCATGGTGAAGCGCGGCTCCGGTACGCCATGGTCATCCGGACCATAGGCTGCATATGCCAAGCCGAGGTCGAAGGCCAGCGCTTCCGTCAGGTCGTGACTCCATTCGAAGTACGGTCGAAGCAACAAGGATGAGGTGCGCTCCCCTATCCCATACAAGACCTTGCTCAGATCGCGTTCCACCGCTGAGAGACCGATGCGCAGGTTGTTCCGCGCGCCAATGGACCATTGGATCGCGGAGTGTGCGCTCAGCTTCCGTTCATAGAGGCCGGTGCTGTCGCGATATATGAAGCCTCTGACCGGGATATCCTCCCTGGTCCGCCCCTGCTCGTTGGCCGATAGCGCCACGGTGGTACGCCAGATCGCCCGCTCGCCGATCCGCGTGTGGAAGCTCAATCCCGCCGCACCCACCTGCGCCGTGTAGTCGATGTCGCGACTGTCCTTGTCGTACTCCCATTCCGTACTATCCTTCCGATCAAAGCGGTTGCTGCTATTGCCCCCCATGCCGAAGAGGCGCAGGCCCGAGCGTTCACCCAGCGGCAGGTCCACCGTGAAGGCGAGGTCCTGGAAGGTGATGGCCTCATCGCCCAGTGGCACGCCCATGGCACCGAGCAGACCCAGCGTACTGTAGCGGTAGTTGATCAGGTAGCTCGCGCGGCCACCCTGCTTGAAGGGACCCTCCGCGCTGAGATCGATGCCGATGAGGCCCGCCTGGACGGTGTAGGCCCTGTGATCCGTGATCCCCTTGCGGAGGGAGAGGTCCATGATGCCGCCCAGCGCATTGCCGTAGCGCGCGGCCATGCCGCCGGTGAGCAGGCGCGAGCTGCCGAGCATCTGCGCACTGAGGATGGTGGTTCCGCCTCCGGTGAGCGTGGGCAGGTCGTTGGGCGTGCCCGCGTTGGTCAGGTGGTTCGGCGTCACGATCTCCGCCCCTTCCAGCAACCAGCTGTTGGCCGCCGGACTGTTGCCGCGTACGCTGAAGTGGTTGGCCTCGTCGTTGGTGCCGGCCACGCCCGCATAGCTCATGGACAGCCGTGCCGGATCGAAGAAGGTGGCCGGATAGCGCAAACTGCGCTCCACGGTGATCGGGGCGCTGCTCACGGCATCCAGGCGGCCAGGTGCGCTGCTGCGGATCTCCACCGCGGCCAGTTCGTTCACCGCCAGCTCCAGTTCCACGGTCACGAGTTCGGTCTTGCCCGCGCGCACCCAGCTCTCACCCAGCTCGGCGGTGCGGTATCCAATGTGACTTACGCGCAAACGATACAGGCCGGTCGGCAAGCCTTCATACCGGAAGCGGCCATCCGCCGCTGTGCTCGTGAGGTAGGCGGTATCCGACAAGAGGGCCTGCACGGTGGCATCGGCCAGGGGTGCGCCACCCATACCGCTCACCTGTCCGGCAAGCACGCCGGTGGTCTGCGCAATGGCAGGGATAGCGATCGCAGTGAGGATCAGCACGATGAAGGACCGGTGGATGAGCACATGGCGAACCTACAGGCACTGGAAGGGCAATGGGCGTAGGAGGGCGGGGATGTATACAGGGAGAGGTGTTGATGAGCCCCCGATCTTCGCCCCATGCCCGTAACGACATGCGCCCGTTGCACGGCACCGATCACCTGCACGCCGCAGGATATCGCGCAATGTGCATGCGGCAAGGTCCCGCTCTCACCAGCGGATCGTGCGCGTATCGCCGCGCGCTACACGGGCTGCATGTGCAACGCCTGCCTGATGGAACTGCGCGATGACCCGATCGACCGCCCATCACCGGAACACGAAGCCGCTCGGAATGCGCCCAGCGAGGAAGGAGCCGATGAATGATCCGTCCGCCGCGTGGCGCAGGACCACCCCGCGCTGCACGTAGTCGATCGCATCGGCCACGTACACCGTTCCATCGTTCGGATCAACACCCAGACCATAGAAGTTGCGACCGTTCGCCGCGATGAACGCGGAAGTGGGCAGCTGCGTCGCGGTGATGGGCATGCGGTAAACGTGCTCGTTGAGGAAGTGGAGCATGCTAGCATCACCGTTCGCGGTCAACCGCCAAGGACTGTCGCTACCACTCGGAAAGGGGAATGTCGCTTGAACCGTGTGTGAGTCGGGATCGATCCGGTGGAGCGCGGGTGAAGTACCACTGCCGCCGCCGCATGCCACCCACAGCAAACCATCGGCATCCACCACCGCGCTGTTGCCACCGCGTGCCACCGCGATGCTGTCCACCAGCTGATCGGTCGCGATGTCGATCACGTACACATAGGGCCGCGACTGATCGGTAACGAAGGCTTCATCGCCGATGCGTACCATCGCCTCGGTCCATTGCCCGCAGGGGATCGAGCCCGTGATGCTGTTGCTCACCAGGTCCACCACCGACAAGCGCCCCGCGCTGAGATCACTGACGTAGGCCTTGGTTGTGCTCACCGGCAACAAGGCGCGCGGCGAGGGGCAACCCGTTATCGTGGCGAGCCGGGTGAAGGTGCGCGGATCAACGACGACCACTTTCCCGGAGTTGTTCAACACGAGGTAGGCACGGCCTTCATGCAGCACCATCTGCTGCAGCACATCACCGAGCGCTTCGCTGTTGGCGGGCTGGTAGAGGTCCTCGGTGGCGGCACCGGTAGCGGGATCGAAGTAGCTCACCGAGGCATTGCCCCATTGGAAGTTGCCCTCGTTGGTGATGTACACGCCGCGCTGGCCGACCTCAACAGGTGTCTCGTCCGGCGGCTCAGGCTTGTCCTTCCGACAGCCGGTGACGAGCACGGTCAACAACAGCACGAACAAGGGACGCATCATCATGGCATAGTGCGGCGTTGCTTGAACCGATAGGTGATCCCCACGTGGTAGGCGCGACCGGGCATCGGCCGATCAGCGATCACCTGGTAGTCCGCCGCGAGGAGGTTGTCGCCGCGCAGGTCGAGGAGGAGATCACCACGTTCGCCAACCTTGATCACGTAGGTGAACTGCGCGCTCCACAAGGTGAAGGGTGCGAGGTAGGAACTGTTGTCGGTGCTCGTGTACCGGTAACCGGTGTAGGTGCCGGTGAGGGATGCGCTCGCACGACCACGCTCCATGCCCACGCGCAGCTGCCCGCTGTACATGGGCACATAGATCAGCTGACGGTCCACCGAGGCATCATCGGGTGTGCGCGCCTGCTGGTTCGTGCTCACCACATGGTTGGTGCGCAACGTCGCGGCATAGCGCGTACGCCCACCGGTCCAATTCGCGGTCACGCGCGCCTCCACCCCACGGCTCCACACGCGCATCAGGTTCATCGGGCTCCAATACGCCGGACCGGGCGACCAGAGGATCCAGTCGTCTATGGTACGCGTGAAGACCGTTCCCTCGCCCTCGAGTCGCACACGGCCGATGCGCTCCGCTCCCACTGCGCCAACTTCCGCCGCATAGCCCTGCTCAGGCAGCAGTTGCCGGTCACCGCCCGGTACCCAATAGAGGTCGTTGAAGGTGGGCACACGGTACACACGCGAGGCGGAGCCCTTCACCCGCCAACCCGGCAGCAACACATGCTCCGCCCCCACCGTGGCGGTCACTGGCATCCAACGCGCATCCATCCGCTCCTGGCGGATCGACGCGGACGTGCTCCACCGTTCCGAAGAATGTTGGTATCCATAGGTAGCGAAGAGCGCGTTGCGGCCTTGTCGGGGTTCATCCGTATAGCCGGTGCTGACGGCTGTGGCCTGTGTGCTGTTCACGCCGAAGCCGATCGCATGACCACGCGCGGGACGCCAGCGCATCTCAGCCTCGGCGATCGCTGTACGCGCATGACTCCTGTCCGCGATCATATCCGTTGGATGCCACCACAAGGCCTCATCGAACCAGGCGCCGCGGACATGAACGTCCATCCGTGCGGCGTTGTACTGCCAGCCGCCGGTGAAGCGCTGGCTCTCATCCACCTGCCGTGCCTCGCTCATGGCTTCGTGCAGCGTGGCCGGGATCCGCCGATCACTCAGCTGGTACCAATGCGCGAAGTGGACCTGTTGATGCGCACCGATGCGGCGATGCACTTGCGTGATCACCCCGCGTTGTTCCAGCTCAGCGTTCCGTTGCTGGCGTCGCTCATCGTTCACCTCATAGGCGAAGTCGTTGCGTGCGGCCTGATGGAAGGCGGCCACCGAAAGCGACCAGCGCGCATCGCCGAAGTCGATCCGTAGTTGCTCGCGCATCTCCCCGAAGCTGCCCACACGCACACCGGCATCCACAGCGAGACCTTCGTCATATTGCGCCTTGTCGTTCAGCAGGATCGAACCTCCGACCGCTCCGCTCCCCCAAAGCGCCGTGCCACCGCCGTATTGGATCCGCACCTCCGAAGCGGCTGCGAGCGGGATCAAGGACAGATCCGTTTGACCGACCATCGGGCTCTGGATGTTGAAGCCGTTCCAGAGCACCGCCGTGTGTTGCGCAGCACCACCCCGGAATGAGGACGTGGCCAGACCACCAAGGCCGTAGCTCTTGATGAAGACCGGACTCGCGCTCGCCAGCAGGCTCGCGAGGTCCGATGCACTGTTGCGCGCATAGGTAGCACTATCCACCACTTCCAACTTGCTGCCCGCCATGGTGCCCACCAGCCGTGGCGCGCGCACTTCATGCATGCGCAACTGTACGGTATCGGTGGTGGTTTGCGCGCGCAGGTGATGAGGTGCGACAAGGAGGAAGGCATGAAGCAGCACACCCATCGCAACACGACGAAGGGATCGTCGCGGCGTTGACCTATCGGGCCACTTCACTACGCCCATCGCTACTGGATCGCAATGGTGCGACGCGTATCGCCAACGACTAGCACGTAGGTGCCGGGCGCCCATCCTGCAACATCCACCGCGGTGGTGAGGCCATTGGTCCGGCCCGTGAACACCGTGCGACCGCCGAGGTCATGGATGCGCAGCGCATGCGTTCCATCCTCGTTCACCCGCACGAAGAGTACGTCAGCGGCAGGTTGCGGATATACGACAAGGTCGAGGAGGCTTCGTTCCACGACAGCGGTCGCGTTGGTGGCGGCGATCGGCATGGTGGGTGCGAGCGGCGGATCGAAGTCGGTGTATGAACAGCCGAACCAGCTGCCGTTGGTGAGGACCTCGGATAAGCCCAGGTTCATCTCCATGCTGGCGAGATCGGCACCGCTCCAGGTGCTCCAGTAGTCGGGTGCCCCCCCAACGCCGGCGTGCGCGCCATAGGTCACGGTGTTCAGGAAGCCGCTGGGGATGTCCAGCGCGAGGTTCGGGTCGGCGCCGGCGACGGCCTC